>JBCCHQ010000030.1:0-41581 GCA_039028735.1 Planctomycetota bacterium
CAGCTCCGCGTGCTCGGCGGTCTTCGCCATCCACGCCGGGAGTGGCATCTCACCACCGGGTTGCTCGTCTTGAGCCCACGCACCGAGGAAGAAGCTACCCACAGCAATCGCCAACGCGGCGGAAACGTAACGGATCTGCATGATCCAGGTCCTTTCCAAAGAACCGAAAGTACTAACCCCTGAAAGAGAGCCCCGCCGTCCTTGTCGCAAGCGACTGCGTGCAAGCGACGCCGGGTCTATCGATCGCTCCCGAAACACCGCTGTCGGCGAGCGACCGTTCGCCAGCAGAACCCGTTCCGTCCGGGGAATCAAGTCGACTCCGCAAGTTCCGTGAGCCGTAGCTGCGCCTGAATCGCTGTCAGGTCAACGGGTGCGCGTTCGGGCGCTTGTTAGCCCACTGCGTTTACATAGTTTGAATGTGCTGGTGTCGGGTTTCGCGACGATTCTGTCGCCCCCGGCAGGGTGGACTCTGGCGCGGTTTCTGGAGGTGGCGCGGAGTCCGCGCGGGTTCAAGGGAACGCGACCTCGATGGGCTGCCCAACGTCGAAGTCAGGGTACTTCTCGAGCAGTAACACAGCGTCTCCAGACAGGGTTACCGTGACGTCGGGGCTGTCGACGAGGAGCGTCACCTCGTTCGTGTCGTCTGGGAAGGCTTCGAAGTCGGTAGACGCGTCTGGGTCATCGGGGTAGGAGACACGATAGCGGAGCCCGGTGTGGTGCCGACGCCAACGAGAATCGAGGCGGATCGTCATCCACGAGTAGGGATGCATCTCGACGCGAAAGAGCTCGGCGCTCGCCGTGATCAACACCGAACCGCTCTTCCATGGCTCTTCTGTCGTATGGGCGAAGATGCGGGGAGGCGGCGATACCGGGATCGTCATGTGCAGATCTTGGCCAGTCCCGCTGGCGATCTCGAGTTCGTAGTCGCCGATCATCGTGACGGCCTGCCAAGGGCCAGGAACGCCGTTCCAGTCGCTGCGGCGAAGAGTCACGTGCCGCCCTTGGCCCAGGACGATCGCGAGATCCGTAGCGGCGACGATCTCTACGTCTCCATACGGACTCACGTGCGAGGGGTACTCGAGCAGCAGGAACGAATAGCGCCCAGGCTCGACTCCAGGAATGACGAACGTGCCGTTGTCCGCAACTTCCGTTTCGAACGTGCGGCCGCTGCTGTTTCTAGCCTCGTCCATATCCTCGTCTGGATCCGTCGCCACCCCGATCGGGCCGAACCAGCGCACCCGCATTCCACCGACCGGTTTGCCGTCGATATCTGTGAACGAGCCTCGCACCGCAACGGACGGGGGGACCTCCAGGCGCACCGTCTGCGCGTGTTCGATGTACACAACCTGCGCGGCATTGCGCAGTTCGTCGCGATACGTGATTTGATAGGAAGCAGGGACCGGCACCGCAAACAGTACTTTCCCGTCGACGAGCGGCGCCTGCGCTTCGTGCCTCAGGTCGACGTCCTCCATCGCGACAGTGACGGTCCCCGGCAATTTGGCGTCGTCAACCGCCGTCACCCGGACGTCGATCGTCGCTGTCGCAGGGAAGTCGAAGCGCTCGATACGGCGGCTGCGCTCCCGAAGCGCTACGGCGCGAACGATCGATGTGGTTGCTGTAGAGACGGTAATCGAATAGTGGCCAGCGTCGAGTTCGGCGACACGTTGGTAGTCGCCGTGCAGCTGCGCTTGGTAGACCTGTGTCGTGTCTTCAGAACTGTCGCGACGCACCGAGACGGTTGGCATCACGATCGCACCCGATGTGTCGTATGCGACGATGTCGAGGATCGAGCCAGTGCTGAGCGTGGCCTCGACCGACCCCGCCCCCGTCAGGTTCTTGACAGATGGGTTCTCATCCGGCGTTTGCAGTAGCCAAAGGGCCACAATGCAGCCGCTACAAAGCAGGGCCAGGGCGATCCGAAGGCGCACGCATGACTCCATCCGACATGAGGCTCCCTGTTGAGCGCTGGTCCGGTGCCCACAGGTTGCTTCTACCGTAACACAGCGCCGCACTCGCCGCTGCCACCGGACCCGTGGGTTCGCTTGGCAATGGGTTCGCTTGCCAACGTCGAGATGCGATCTACAATCATGATTCGCCGGTCTGTCTGGGGAGGGGAATCGATGGACAAGTTGGTCATCCGCGGTGGCAACCCGCTGCGTGGTTCTGTCAATGTGCACGGCTCGAAGAACGCGGCGCTGCCGATCCTCTTCGCCTCGATCCTCGCTGAAGAGCCGGTCACACTGCAGGGCGTCCCCCTGAAGCTCGTCGACATCTATACGTCGACGCGCATCCTCAGTGAACTCGACGTCGGCGTCGAGATCGAAGGAGACACGGTGCGCATCAGCGCGCCGAACGAAGGGACGTCGACAGCGCCGTACGATCTCGTACGACGGATGCGGGCGTCCGTCTGTGCGCTTGGCCCGTTGCTGGCACGGCGCAAGCGCGCCCGCGTTTCGTTACCCGGCGGCTGTGCGATCGGTGTGCGACCGATCGACTTGCACCTGAAGGGGCTGGCTGCGCTCGGCGCCGACATTCAGATTCGGCACGGCTACGTCGATGTCTCAGCAGAGCGTCTCAAAGGGACGACCATCTTCCTCGGCGGCGCGTTCGGTTCATCGGTTCTGGGCACTGCCAATGTCATGCTGGCCGCCGCCCGGGCCGAGGGAGTGACGACGATCGAGTCAGCCGCATGCGAGCCCGAGATCGTCGATCTAGCCCGCTTCCTCGGAGTGCTGGGTGTTCCCATCGAAGGCGCCGGCACGCCGTGCATCCGGATCGAAGGGGTCGAGCACATTGGCGGCGGTGAGTTCACGATCCCACCCGACCGCATCGAGGCCGGGACCTATCTGATTGCCGGCGCGCTTGCCGGTGGTGACGTCAAGGTCGAGAACTGTCGACCGCGCAACCTGCTGGCGTTGTTCGATCTGTTCGACCGGATGGGGATCCGCTACGAGATCGGGTCCAGCTCCGCCCAGGTCTGGGGCGCCCCCGAGATCAAGCCCGTCGATATCGCAACCCATCCCTATCCTGGGTTTCCGACCGACCTGCAGGCGCAGTTCATGATGCTGCTGTGCCGCGCCAATGGGATCAGTGTCGTGACCGAGAAGATCTATCCCGACCGCTTCATGCACGTCGCTGAGCTGAACCGGCTGGGGGCCCGGATCCGCAAGGAGGGCCCCTCAGCGATCGTGGAGGGGGGGAATCGCCTCTCGGGGGCCGACGTCATGGCCTCGGATCTCCGCGCGTCGGCCAGCCTCGTCCTCGCCGGATTGGTCGCCGATGGCCACACCGAGGTCCACCGGGTCTACCATCTCGACCGCGGCTATGTTGATATGGAGGTCAAGCTGCAGAAGCTCGGTGCAGACATCCGTAGAGACCAGGAACAGAGCTTCTAGCGCCCCGATCGGCAATGACTCAGTAGCATCGACAGAAAGACCCGACCCACATGTTCGAGAACCTGACCCGTCGCTTCACCGATATTCTCGGGGGGCTGACGGGGAGCAAGATCACCGAGAAGAACGTCCAAGACACGCTGCGCGAGATCCGTCGCGCGTTGCTCGAGGCTGACGTTGCCCTGCCGGTCGTGAAGGAGTTCCAAAAGAACGTCCTCGAGAAAGCGGTCGGGACCGAGGTGATCAAGGGGATCGAGTCCGGCCAACAGCTGGTGAAGATCTTCCAGGACGAACTCACCGAGTTGATGGGCCCCGTCGATCCCGAGATCGAATGGAACAAGAAGCGACCCACCGTCATTTTGATGGCGGGCCTCCAAGGTAGCGGTAAGACGACGACCTGCGCGAAGCTCGCGCTCCGTTTGCGGAGCAAACGCGATCGTCACCCGATGCTGGTCGCGGCCGACATCCAACGCCCTGCTGCTATCGAACAGCTCAAAGTACTGGGCAAACAGCTCGACATCCCCGTCTTCCACGAGCCCGACGCCCGCCCGCCGGAGATCTGCAAGAACGCCGTCAAGCAAGCCGAAGCGATGGGTTGCGACACCGTCATCCTGGATACTGCTGGCCGCCTGCAGATCGACGAAGAGATGATGGCGGAGATCAAGAAGGTCGCGAAGGTCACCAAGCCCGACGAGATCTTCCTGGTTTGCGACGCGATGACTGGGCAAGACGCAGTCCGTTCCGCGCAAGGTTTCAACGATGCTCTCGAGCTGACCGGGGTCGTGCTGACCAAGCTCGACGGCGACGCCCGCGGTGGTGCGGCGCTGTCGCTGAAGTCGATTACCGGCAAGCCGATCAAGTTCATCGGTGTCGGCGAGAAGCTCGACAAGCTCGAAGAGTTCCATCCGGAGCGAATGGCTACGCGGATCCTCGGCATGGGGGACGTGGTCGGCCTGGTCGAGCTTGCCCAAGAGCAGGTCGACCAAGAAGAGCAAGAGAAGATGCGGGCCAAGATGGCCGAGGGTCAGTTCACCCTCGACGACATGCTGACCCAGCTCGCGATGGTCGAGAAAATGGGATCGATGTCCGATCTGCTCAAGCGGCTCCCCGGGATGGGTGCACAAGTTGACGACATGGGCCTCGAGGGGAACGAACTCACGGTTGTGCGCTCGGTGATCCAGTCGATGACGAAACAGGAGCGTGCGCGCCCAGAGGTCATCAACACCAGCCGCCGCCGTCGCATCGCGCAAGGTGCCGGACGCTCCATCGAAGACGTCAACGACCTGCTGAAGCAGTTCAAGATGATGAAGGGGATGATGGAGGGCATCGCCGGGGGCGGCAAAGGGGTCTTCGGCAAGATGAAGGCGATGCGCCAGCTGAAGAAGCAGATGAAGAACAACCCCGAAGCGATGGCCCAGGGCGGCGGTGGCCCTCCCGGCATGCCGATGATGCCTGGCATGCCGCCAATGCCAGGCAATGGTGCCGAAGAGACCGCGACCCGCAAGCGTGTCGTGTCGAAGAAGGACCTGCAGAAGAAGCGCAAAGCCGAGCGCCAGCGGAAGAAGAAGAACCGCAAGCGCTAACCGTTCACAGGTGAGCCGTGGCAAAGACCGCTACCCCGGAACCGATTCGCCGCGTTGCCGTCACCGGTGGTCCAGCCGCAGGCAAGACCGCCATCCTCGACGTCTTGCGCCGACACCTCGACGAGCGCGTTGTTGTTCTTCCCGAAGCGGCGACAACCTTGTTTGCGGGTGGTTTCCCGCGCCCGCGCGATCCGCGCGGCATCCGGCTTTTGCAGAAGACGATCTACGACATCCAACACAGCCTCGAAGAGATCTTCGCGATCGAACACCCAACCGTGCCGCATATCTGCGACCGCGGTGCCCTCGATGGCGCTGCGTACTGGCCGGGTGGCCTCGACCGTTTCCTAGGGGCCATGGGAACGACGATCGAGAGCGAGTACGCCCGCTACGAGGCCGTACTGTTCCTGGAAACGTCTGCGTATGTGAAAGGAGCGTACGCGGTCGACAACCGCTTTCGCATCGAAAGTCCGAGCCAGGCTCGTCGCGTGGACCAGAAGCTACAGAAGATCTGGTCCGGGCACGCAAACTACCATCAGATCGGCCACGAGACGAACTTCTACGAGAAGGTTGCCGTGGTGTTGATCAAGCTGCACGAAATCCTCGGCGTCAACCACGACACCACGCCAGAGTCAGGTCCAGCGCGGCCAGCCAAGAAACGCGCAAAGAAACGCACTCGCAAGACGCCCTGAGTGGGACCACGGAGCTACTCGTTTGTATCTGGCGGTGGCTCCGCTAAGGCGCGCCAATGCGCTGCCGCCGAGTCGTTATCGAGTCCAGAGAATGCCTCGGCGAGGAACTTTGCGATCGTGCGCGTCGACTTACCGACGCCATTCGTGTCGACGAAGCGCTGATAGACGTCCTCACCGATCTTGACCGCGTCTTCGTAGGATCCTTGCGCGATTCGCAGGCGGATCCGTTCACCGCGACCCCGCAAGACCTGGGAGCTGTTCTCATCGCCAACAGTCCGGGCTTCGTCGATTGTCACTGCGATCAGCTCTTCGGCTTTGGCAAAGCGACCTCGAAGTATGTGTTCCTTGGCGATCCCTCGTGACGCAGCGAGTGTCTTGCTGGTGTTTGCGCCCGCATGGACTCGCCGCAACTCGAGCTCTTCGTCGAACAAGTCCTCTGCAACTTCGAAATTGCCGGCACGATCGGCGGCACGCGCGGTCGCACGCATCACCGCCCACATCTGAGAGCTCGACTCTTCCCTGACCTGTCGTTCGAGACCTAGCAACGTATGGCGTGTTGCAAAGGCGTCCGCATGCCGCTCGAGTGCCGTCAGGGTGCGGGCGCGGCCCAGGTAGGCCGCGCGCACGAACTTGTGCGTTGCGGAGTATTCTTCTGGCACGTCTCGGGTCAACAACTGGAAGACTTCGATGGCGTCTTGCGGCCGGCCGGCCCGACGATACGCGTTCGCGAGGTCGAGACGCCCGCGATAGATGTCTGTCGGCTTGCGGTTCCGGAAGCGTTGCCCGGCGTCGACCAACTCGCGCAGGGGGACTTCGGCGTCGTAGTCCTTGAGCGACCGCAACGCGTCCGCATAGCGACGCGCGCAGCGCGTGATGCGGATGTGTCCGGGCTGGTGAATCTTCTGCAGCCCGGTGAGGCGCCGTTGGAAGAGCTGGGCGGCTGTCTCGTACTGTTTGCCCGCGGCGTACGACCGAGCTAGGTACCCGACAGAGAGTAGTGTCGCCGAGTGGTCGGGACCCAACGTCGCCTCGCGGTTGCGCAGGGATTGTTCGGCAAAAACCAATGCTTCATCGATGCGCTTCGTCTTCAGCAGGACTCCGGCGATCGTGCACTGGTTGCTGGGGACCGAAGGGTGCTGCTCGCCGAACGTCTCGGTCGCGATCTCCAAGTTGCGTCGCGCCAGCCGCTCTGCTTCGTCGTAGCGTCGCAGATTCGAGTACGTCGTCGCCAAGTTGCCGGCGATCGAAACGCAGTGAAGATGGCGCTCGCCAAGGAGCTCAGTCATCGGACCTATGACGCCCTCGAGAAGCTCAGCGGCCTCTTCGTTCTTACTTCCCATCAAGATCGTCGCAAGATTGTTCTGAGCGACGTATGTGGACGCATCGTCGAGACCCAGTGCCGCTTCGCGCTGAGCGACGACCTCGCGCATGATCACTTCGGCTTCATCACGTCGATCGAGATCCAAGAGGTTGAACGCGTAGCTGGTGCGCGCAATCTCGAGGATCGGGCCGTCCGCGCCCCACTTCTCGATCCCAGCTGAGACGACCTGCGCATGCAGAGCAGCGCTCTCAGCGAATCGACCCTGGCGGCGGTAGGCTTCGGCCAGGTTGTGTTTGTACGACAACGGCACAGCTTCGCCGGCACGCTCGACTCGTGCTTCGTTCTCGAGATAGACCACCACCGCTTCGTGGTATCGACCGGTGCGCGTCAGCACTTCCCCGATCGCGTTCCAGTTGCTGCGGTCGGGTTCTGAGTCAGGTGCCTCTGTCGCGAAGATCTCGGCCGCGCGCTGCAGCTGCGCCTCGGCTTCGTCGAAACGACTCAGCCGCAAGTAGCCGCGGCCGATGCTGTAACGGATCCGCGCTTCGATCAGTGGCTCGTCCAGGAAGCGACCCTCCAGCCGCTCCGTCGCAATCTGCAACCCTTCGTACAGGCGCACTTCGCTGCCAGTGCGAAACGGGTCGGCCGCGGCTCCCAGCAGGTCGTTGTTGAGGAACTCGTTCACCTCGTGCGCGATCCGCCCTTGGCGCTCTGCTTCGTCGTTGGCATCGAGGGCCTTGTCGAGCGCCAGGACAACGCCGACAGCCCCGACCGTCAGTGCGAAGACGGCGATGGCCAGAGCGGTGACCAACGCGCGATTGCGGCGCGCGAACTTCTGGAACTGATAGATCGCAGAAGGGGGGCGCGCAATGATGGGTTCATCGCGCAGCGTGCGGCGTAAGTCTGCCGCAAGCTCGGCTGCCGATGCATAGCGGCGTTCCGCATCCTTCGATAGCGCCTTCGCGATGACGGTCTCGATGTCGCCCCGGCAGTTTCGATCTACGGTACTCAACGGCTTGGCTTCGACTTCGCAAATGATGCGAACCGCTTCGAACAATGTCTTGCCGAGCACTGGGTAGGGCAACTCGCCGCACAACGATTCATACGCCAGCACGCCCAACGCGTAGACGTCGGATCGCACGTCGAGTAGGTCGGGCTGCCCCGCAGCTTGCTCTGGGCTCATGTAGGGGAGCGTGCCAACCAACTGGCCAGATTCGGTCTGCACTGTGGCGTCGGGTTTGGGATCGATGGCTCGAGCGACGCCGAAGTCGAGCACCTTCGCGGCGCCATTGTTTTGGACCAGGACGTTCGACGGCTTGATGTCGCGGTGTAGGATGCCCTTGCGATGCGCGTGATCGACGGTGTCGGCAATCGTCGCCAGCAACTCGATGCGCGCTTCCAGCGGGAGCTCTTGCTGTGACAAATAGTGCGTCAGCGGCACGCCGTCGACGTACTCCATCGCGATGAACGGGACCCCCTCCTTGTCGACGTCCGCTTCGTAGATGCGTGCGATGCCATCGTGATGTAGCTGGCCCAACACCTCGGCCTCGAGCTCGAAGCGACGCCGCAACTTCTTCGTCGACAGACCACGGCGCAGCAGTTTGACGGCGACGCGCCGGCGGGGGCTGGACTGCTCGGCTTCGTAGACGACACCCATCCCCCCTTCGCCGATGCGGCGCACGATCTCGTAGGCACCGATCTGGTCGGGGAGCGCCGAGGTTTCCGTGTCGATCTCGGCGCGCGCATCCAGCTCGGCTTGCTCGCGCGCCGCCGCGGCGATGTCTCGCACGGCGGCGGCACTCGAACCGCCAGCACCACCACCGGAGGTCGAACTGTCCCACAGCGGTGGGTCCTCCCAACCTCGGGAGCGATCGTCGGCAATGAGAAGGCGCTCGACCTCGACGCGCAGCGACTCGTCGGTGCATCCCAACTGTGCCAGCGCAGCCTCCCACTCGTTGCGGGGGCGCTCACACAGAGATAGGAATGTTTCCTTGGCGCGGCGATAGAGATCGGGATCCACGAAAGCCTCCACTGCTTGGACTCAGGTGTCGCGTCGTTCGGACCGGGATTCGAGCTTCCCCAAGGATACTCCCTCTGGATCGGATAGGGCACAGTCAGAAGCGGCACTCTGAGGCGAGATGCGGTGCTACGACTCCATCCACGCAAGATTGCCGTCGAACCCTCAGGATTTTCTGGCAGGTACGCGCTAGTCCTGCAGTTGTCGTCGGTTGTGACAAGGGGCTACAATTGCTGATGCCTGACTGTGCTAGGCACTGCCAGAAAGAGCGACGATTGTCCGACGACGCCCCGAACGCGTTGCAAGACCTGATTTACGGGGAACTCCGCGCCATCGCCGGGAACATTTTCCGCGGCCACGGCGCCGGGCACACTTTGCAACCCACAGCGCTGGTCCACGAAGCCTATCTGCGCCTCGCGGAAACCGATTCGTCGGAGTGGGAGAGCCGACAACATTTCCTCGCCGTCGCCAGCAAGGCGATGCGGCAGATCCTGATCGACCATCATCGCCGCAAGAGCGCTCAAAAGCGGGGCGGCGGTGCCGAGTGGGAGCGCGTTACGCTATCGGGGCTCGACATCGGTGCGTCGACGCCGGAGATCGAGCTGTTGGCGCTCGATGACGCGCTGAAGAAGCTCGAGGTGCTCGACCCACGCCAGGCACAAGTTGTCGAGCTGCGCTATTTCGGCGGCCTGACTGTCGATGAAACCGCGAGCATTCTGGATGTGTCGCGGACGACCGTCGAAGGGGAGTGGCGCCACGCGCGTGCCTGGCTGACACGTGAATTGAGCGGCGACGAGTAAACGACGGTTCTGGTCTCGAGACCCCACGGTTTCTTTTTTTCTGCCGGATGTCGCGTGCTTAGACGTCTCCTCTGTGGAGAGGAGTTGCCATGCGCGCTCACAACGGGATCTTCGTACTGTTCTTCGTTTGGATCTGTCTCCTCGGTGCCCCCTCGGTCGCAGCTGCACAAGACGATCGCTACGTACTGAGTACGGTGACGTACGATCTGAGCGCGTCTCCGCTCGAAGTCATCCACCGGCTGACGACTCAAAGCGGAACTCTGGGCGCAGCCGAAGCGACGAATGGACTCAGCTTCGGCATCTGCCTGTCGGCACCCTCTTCGGTGCTGCAGCTAGAGCTGGGTACGACGGCGAGTACGATCAACGATGGCTTCCCGGCCGGATTCTGGGGGTTTCAGCTCTACCCCGAAGGCTACACGGTCGGCATGGTCTACGACCTACTCGGCAACCATGTCCTCGCTCCAGACTCGATCGCAGATGTGGCCTGGGCCCGCATCGACGCCGGCGCGCCCGGTGCTCTGCCGTCGAACGCCTACCCGCAATACTGCGACACCGTGGGAACGCCGCTCGTGGAACTGTGCGTTGTCGCCGTGGGCGGTGGTTGTCGTGTCCCGGTGATTGCGTCGGGGATCACACAGTTGCCGCCACCGACCACTGGGTTCACTCGAGGCGACTGCTACGGCGATGGCGTCCGCAACTTCATCGACATCGTTTCGGTGCTGTTGGCTGCGTTTCCGCCCCCCGGTGCGCAGCCGGTGCTCGGCTGTGCTGACGCTTGCGATGTCAACGACGACGGTTCGTTGAACGTCGTCGACGCCGTCGCGCTGTTGAACTTCCTGTTTGGCGTGCCGCCGGTCCCCGTGCCCGGGCCGCAGGATTGTGGGACCGATTCCACCGTCGACACGCTCGACTGTCTCGTTGCCATCAACTGTCCGTAAGGAGGAAGCATGCTCGCTAGAATCATCGCCTTCGTGATTGCGACGTTCGTCGGCAGTTCAGCTTCTGCCATGGACGATCGCTACAAGCTGCACATGGCCACATACGATCTCACCGGTGTTCCGCTACAGCTTCTGAACCTGCTCGACATCGTGCCGGGGACCGCGGGTGCGCCGCAAGACGTGACGGGCTGTAGTTTCAGTGTGTGCACCGATCCCGGTGTGACGGTCCTCGAGGCTGGCGTTGGCGCCTCGATTGCGTTTGCCAATGGCGGGATCCCCCCGTCCTATCTCGAGGTGCGGGTCTATCCAACTGGTGGTTACTCGGTCGTGTTCGCGATCGATCTACAGTACGTCCACACACTGCCACCCGACACCAACTACGAACTGGGCTGGAGCCGCCTTGCGGGAGTCGATCTGACCAGCCCGCCGTACTACTGCCAGACGCTGGGGACGCCGCCGGTCGTGGCCAACATCTTCGGCCCGTTGTCGTCGTTTAGTGCGGTGCCGGAGATGGTCCCAGGGATCGTCGAGATCGCGACGCCGACGCTCGGCTTCACACGGGGTGACTGCTACACCGACGGCACCGTGAACATTGTGGACATCGTCGCTGCGCTGCTAGCCGCGTTTCCGCCTCCGGGCACGGCGCCGAGCTACGGCTGTGCCGATGCCTGTGACGCAAACGACGACGGCGACCTGACGATTGCCGACGCCGTCGCCTTGTTGAACTTCATCTTCGCGGTTCCACCGCTACCGATCCCGCCGCCGCACGGCTGCGGCATCGACACCAGCATTGATGGGCTGGGCTGTAGCTATGCGCTGCCTTGCCTGTAGGGCACCCGTTTGGTGGGGCTGGGGCTCTGTTTCTCTCTCGGGGCCCCAACACCCGTGCAGGCTCGAGCCAGGCTAGTTGCCTGGCGATTCACCTTCGCCCAAACCTCAGGAGCGGCGTGGAGTCTCTGTAAGTGTTTATCATATAAAATCTTACAGCTCCACGTCCTCCTCCTTCCGACGCCTGCGCTCACCCCGGTGTGTCACATAGCCCGTCCGTGGCTGCCACCGGCTACATCTTCTGGTCAGGGATCGTTGCGGGCGCTCTTGCATTGCCTAGGGGCAAACCTATAATCGTCGATCCTTGTATTCTCCCAGGATCGGGAGAAAGCTTGGCAAGTAGCCAAGGATACAGCAGTTAGACGATCGCCGGTGCGCCCGCGACCGCTCCGAAGTGGAGCCTGGGAACGGGTGGGTTTCTAAGAATCCCGGCGAGGTAGGAAAGGAATTCGTCCGCATGGCGGTAGCACTTCGACTGAAGCGCCTCGGACGTCGGCATCGCCCCTTCTACCGGATCGAAGCCATCGAAAGGCAGAACGCCCGTAACGGCCGCAGCCTCGAGACGCTTGGCTTCTACGATCCGCTCGTCAACGACGAGCAGAAGCGGGTCAAGTTGAACGTCGAACGCATCCAGCATTGGCTGGACCAAGGGGCGCGCCCCTCGGAGACTGTTTCGGTGTTCTTCCGCAAGGCTGACGTGAAGTGGGGCAACCCACAGAAGAAGAGTCGCAAGTCGCTGCAGCGCAAGCGACGCGCCGCACGCAAAGCAGCCAAGTAGCTTCACGGCGAAAGGTGACCCGGCAAGGTCGGTGGTGACGTGCGTATCGATGTCTTCACGATCTTTCCGGAGCTCTTCCATCCCTTTCTGACGATGGGGATTGTCGAGCGCGCGCGTTTCGCCGGCGCCCTCGAGGTGCGGCTGACGCAGCTACGAGCGTTCACCGAGGACCGGCATCGGTCCGTCGACGATCGCCCGTACGGGGGTGGCCCCGGAATGCTGTTCAAGCCAGAACCGGTGTTTCGGGCGCTGCACGCGGTACTTGGGGTCACGCCCTCTACGGAGGCGGCGGCGCCGAGCGAGGCAACCAGTAAGACCCGACTGATCGTGCTGTGCCCCAGTGGCGAGCAACTCAGTCAGCCGCTGCTGGAAGAGCTGGCCGGGGAAGAACACCTGGCGCTCCTCTGCGGACGGTACGAAGGATATGACCAACGCATCCTCGATGCGTTCCCGTGGCAGCGGGTATCGATCGGGGACTATGTCTTGTCGGGTGGCGAAATCCCGGCAATGGCGCTGGTCGAAGGGGTCGCCCGGTTGATACCGGGAGTCCTCGGGCACGACGAATCGGCGGTCCGCGATTCGTTCTCGGAGTGGCCCGGTGCGAGCGGTCTCGACCACCCGCACTACACGCGACCCCCGCAATACCGCGGGATGGCAGTACCCGACATTCTTCTCTCTGGCGATCACGGCCGGATCGAGGAGTGGCGACGCAAAGAATCAGAACGAGCCACTCGGCGCCGCGAGGCATCGAGAGAGGTTTGTGAAGGACCAGAACAGGGTGCGTAGCAGCCCGGCTCGTAGCGAAAGATCGGCATTGAGAGGTTGAGACGATGACGAAGCTCGTGGAGTTCGAGAAGAAGCAGCTAAGGGACTCCGTGCCGGAGTTCAACATCGGGGACACGGTCGACGTCCATGTGCGCATCGTCGAGGGGAGCAAGACCCGCGTCCAGGTATTCACGGGTACGGTGATCTCTCGCAAGGGCACCGCGAACCGCGAGACTTTCACTGTGCGTCGCATCGTCGCCAGTGAAGGGGTGGAACGCGTCTTCCCGCTGCACTCGCCGTGGATCGAAGCGATCAACGTCAAGCGCCACGGTAAGGTCCGCCGAGCCAAGCTCTACTACCTGCGCGATCGCGTGGGCAAGGCGACGAAGGTCAAAGAAAAGATCGGTGCCGATCGCGGCGGCAAGAAGAAGGCTGCCAAGGCCGCCCCGAAGAAGGGCGCCGACGCACCCGAAGAGCCGCAGCCCGTCGGCTCCGCCTAAGCCGCTCTCGCAGCGAGCTTACGCTACACAAGTTATTCAGACCCGAGCGGCTGACCGTGCCTGTGCAACGGTCAGTCGCTTTTTTTTCTCGTGGGGTTGTTTGCCAAGCCCCCCATGTTCGTGCGTCACTGAGAATGACTTGCCGCTAGGGGCAGTTCGGGTCGTCGCAGCCTAGGCAATCTGCGGATGGATCGACCCCACACGCTGGCGGACTTGGCGTAGGGGGTGGCTGGGCGCCTGAGAACAAGAATCCCAAGATGCGAACAGGGTCCGAGATGTTGTGGCTGCCGTCGTCGGTGGCATCGCAGGCGTCGAGACACGGTGCTGGCCCCCCGCCCGCGAAGAGGACACCAAGAGAAAACACCGCATCGGTCAGGTTCACCACACCGTCGTCGTTGCAATCCCCCCGAATGAACTCGTTGTCGCACATGTGACAAATCGCACACGACACTGTACGCACCACTGGGCCACACGAGCCGACGATTTCCACGAAGTGCGTCGTTCCTGGCACTGCCTGGGGCCAGCTGAATGATGACACCGCACCGTTGACTGTAGCGACTAGCGTTCCGTCGATACGGATGTCGAGTTGATCGAACTCACACGCGGTCGGGGTCCAGCTGATCTCGACGCTGCCTATGATGCTAGAACAGCAGAGATCCGCGATGGGTGGGCATGCCCCCGTGTCGGCGGTCACTGACCGCGAAACGATGACTGTGGGAGAGCCGGAAGGACCACGGGTGCCCAAGAGCGTCTGCGGCCTCGAGACAACCTGGCCGCTCAGGGGCATTGCTGCCGCCATCACGAAACCGAGGTACAGGAACGAAACATTCAGTCGATACTTTGCACCTGCTTCTGACATGGCCTTCACCGCGCCACCGCCTGAATCTCGAATCGACCGTCGGGTAGCGTAACTTGAACCGTACCACTGCTGCCGTTCCAGTTCGTTACAGGAAACGGGCTGCCGGTGTTCAGACCCTGGCGGGCAGTCACCCGAACCTCAACGGACAACCCGGCCGGGATGTTGACACCTTCGACATGAATGAGTGACTCACCAGCTGCGACCGGTGCTTCAATGGTGTCGAGCCCTGCGTCAGGATCGTCGGAGAGCAGGTAGACCTGCCCACTACTCAGCGACTCGATCTGCGTGACCCGCAGCATTGGCGGCTGAACAGGAAACAGCGTTGGTGCCGTTGCGGCTGCGAACAAATCGACAGAAGCCGCAGGTTCGGTGCAGCCGGTGAAAGTGTTCGCGCCGCAGTATCCGATATGCACGCGGCCTCGTGACACGAAACTGGCGACTCCTCCGCCTTGCGCATCGACTTCACCGCTCCCAGCGATGTTGGTGGCCAGCAACTTGACTGCGCCGCCACCCCCTTGCGTAGCGTTGCTGTTACAGCTTGATCCTCCTCTCGCGGTGATCGCCCCGTCAATCGTAATGGTGCCGGAAGCAGCAATGCAGATCGCGCCGCCACCGGCTGCGCCCGGGAGACCTTCCGTGCCACGCCCCCCAGATCCACCGATCAGGAGAGGGAGGCCGGGCTCCGTGAACTCCTCGGCGCCTTTCCCAGCGGCCGGACCGCCAGGGTTCGGACCTCCGCCCGGTCCGAGCCCGCTCGCCTGACCGAAGCCCGGGCACGCCTGTTGGCCGCCGGCGAAGCCGCCAGGACCCGGTTGTGACCATGGTCCTGGCGACACTTGAGCGCAGTCCTCGCCGCGGAGATCCAAGATGCTCCCTGGCATCAGCAAGACATCACCGGCAACGATCCACATGACCGGCGCCCCCGAAGGATGGGGGGCGAAGCTCAATGATCCGGTCAACGTGACCGCGGTGTACCGAAAGACGACCAGCCAAGCGTCCTTGACGTATACGCCACTACCGTTGCCGGGGACGTTGGCGAGTTCCGCGAACGTGTCGACTTCGAGTGTTGTCGCCGCTAGGTCGATGAGTCCCGAGCTAGGTGGAGATCCGTCGGAACCAAGGTGCGAAACGGCTGGTGAGTAGCACGTTTGTCCTGACAACAATGCGGTGAGCAGCAACGCCGGAACCAACAGTACAATCTGCCTAGGGAAACACATTTCGATCCTCTTTCTCGTACGGGTGACTCGACCGGGCGTGCGCACAACACACTCTCCAAGGACCTGCGTGGAGCAGCTGACTTCAGTCCGGAGAAAACGTGTTAGAGCATGGCTCCCACGGTCCCCTCTGGGTCTTCATTGGCTTCGATGAACTGTGATGGTGTCGCTGACGAAGTTGGCGACAGCTACGTCCACGTCGCCGTCGGCGTCTACGTCACCTACGCCGATGGCTCTTGGTCCCGTCATCGTCGCGAAGCTACAGCCGGTGAAAGACAGCCCAACTTGCGACACATCGTTGATCAGCGCCAAGAATGTGCCGCTGCTGGGGCGCGCTACCAGAATGTCGAGGGCTCCGTCTTGGTTCACGTCTTCGATGACCAGATGCCGAGGCGGGGACAGTGTTCCGATCACTTGGTCGAATACGAACTGCCCGTTCGCGGCGCCGCGATAGACGTGAAGGGTGCTGGCGCAGAGATCGTTCGAAACCACGAAGTCGATGTAGCCGTCAGCGTCCAGATCTCCTAGGTCAATGAACCATGGCCGAGGGTTCGAGCAACCAGGCACCGCAATGTCGATGATCGTACCAGGCGACACGCCTGCTCCGTTGCCAAGTAGAGGAAGCACTGCATCGGCTCCTCGCGCGACAGCCAGTGCGTCTTGCAGCCCGTCCGCGTTCAAGTCGAAGTCTGGGTTTGTCACGAGGTCGTAGGGCTGGCTTGGTGCGCTGACGCTGGTTCCAGCAACGAAGCCCATGCTGAGCGGGTCATAAAGGTGCACGCCAATGAAGTCTTGAGTTTCGTTCGCGGTAAGCACATCTAGATGTCCGTCGCTATTGACGTCCATAAGCACGAGCCCCCGCGGGGCTGGGGTTGTAATCACGATAGCGCTTCCAAAGATGTTTGGAGCAGTTTGGAGGTACACGTGCACGCGATGCCCCGATCGTGACGTCGCGGCCAGGTCGAGAAGCCCGTTGCCGTCCACGTCCCCTACTTCGACATCCCATGGATTCGCAGCCAGGTTCAGTGTGTGGGTAACTGCGCACCCGTTGGTAGTTGCACAACCACCGGGCTGCGTGGCATGAATCTTGATTTGATTGGGTCCATTGGCCAGCGAAACCAGCTCCGCTCCAGGGTGACTCAGAATGTCGACAATATGGATGTCGGCAGCGCCGTTCACGCCATCGTAAAGGTCTGGCGCGCTCGAGCCAGGACATGCCAAAGAGTCCGCAGTCGGGTCGACCCCGCTCACAGGGAATGGTGCCGCTGGAGGGTTGTTGCTATTGAACAGGTAGCTCAGTAGGTGAATGGCGTCGGCGATGTTGACGGCACCATTGTCGTTGATGTCGCCAGTATCTTCACACACCAATGGCGGTCCACCAAACCTGGATTGCAGGATCACAACAGCATCGACCAAGTTGATGGCCCCGTCTCCATTGGCGTCGCCGCGCACGAACGGGTACTGGGAGCCGTTCGCCCAATTCGTAGCTATTGCCAACACCGCAGCGATGAACAGCAGTCTCCAGGTTCCCACCATGATCAGCCACCTCCAGTTCCACTAGTCAAGACTCAACGATCAATAAGCCCTCTCCCACTCGCTTCTTCCTGCGCAAAGTCTGCGACTTCGGTCCGCCAGGATCGGATTGCGCCCGCCGGTAGCCCGCCTTCTCCATCTCAGATTGTGGATTCTCGAGAGAACTTGGGCTGGCCGGCGATCACTTTGCGCAGGGACAGGAGACCAGATGCTCCTCGAGCGTGTGTGGTCGGTTGTGGCGGTCACAACTAGAGCTAGGGAGTCGTTCAATGTTGCGCAACTTAACGATCGCTGGAGTTCTGTCGGTCGTGATAGTGGCTGCGAGTGCGGCTGCGTCTCGCGAGTGCTCGCTGGGGTCCGCGAACTGCGTCGGTCGACCGCGTGGGCACAAGCAACTTGCACCTGCATTGCCGCAGGATTCTCTCAAGCCAGTTCCCCGCCTCGATGAACGTGCCTACGAGGCAACCGGCAGCGCTATTGATCTGCTCCCCGATCTTGAGCTTGATCGAAAGAGACTTGATGCAACTAGGTTTGCGATAGCCGTGCGTGAAGCGTTGCTTTTTCGCGCTCAGGACAACACAGAAGCGCCTGCGGATCTGTTGATCGCAGAGCTGCAAGTTCTGGATCTGGAAGCGCAACTGATCCTGCAGCATTGGGGAGTGGACGTAGCTCCCGGCGCGCGATCAGTGCGTGCCGTACGGCGATACCTCGCCCAGCAGGAACATGAGTTGAGACTGAACATCGCGAGTGGCTGTGATGATCTGCAGCGGTCGTACCATGAAGCTGCTCTCGACGAGTTACTGGAGCGTATCGAACGGCTGGGCGAATATCAGCACACGCACCCATTGCTACCGTCGTTGAGTCACGATGAACGGAACCGGGTTCGGGCGCACCTCTCGGCTGAAGGCGGGGAGGAGAGCCACCAGTGGGCTTCTTGACAGGGTCCGGAGGTAGAAGTCATAGTGACGGCGTCGTTGGTTGCGAGCGACGACTCTCCAGCAGGCTGTAGAAAAGCGAGTGCACGATGACGGATCACGAAAGTCAACTAACTCAGCTGCTACAAGACGTGCGTAGTGGCGGCATAGAAGCTCGAGGGAAACTCTTCGATCAGGTCTATGGTGAACTGCGAGCGGTCGCCTCGAGGGCGATGATGCAGGAACGGGCTGACCACACGCTGACACCGACCGCTCTCGTTCACGAGGCCTACTGCAGGCTTGCCGGCACAGACGACGAGTGGGACGAGAACCGAGCGTTCTTCTTTCAGGCCTATACGACCGCGATGCGTCGTGTACTTGTCGACTATGCCCGGCGAAGAAATGCGCTGAAGCGTGGGGGCGGATGCGAAAGAGAACCGCTAAGTACAGTGGTCGCCCCAGCCAACGAGGGCGTAGAGGACGTAGACTTGGTCGCACTCGACGCCGCGCTGAATCAACTCACCGAGCGGGATCCAACGGCCGCACAGGTGGTCGAGATGCGCTACTTCGGTGGCCTGACATTCGAAGAAACCGCGGCATCGCTCGGAATCTCACCAAGCGCTGCCAAGCGTGATTGGGCGTTTGCGAAGATGTGGTTGCAGAAGGCCATGCAGGGCTAGCCGAGCGGCACGGAATTGAAGAAAGAGCGGACTTGCCGGCTTCATCCTGCGCAGAACCCGTTGCAGTGGACATCGGACGTAGGAGCTCGCACGGCGGTGGAGCTGGGCGGGGTACTGACCTGGCGTCCGGTTGTTCGGTAGTTGTGGATGCTACCAAGACGTACAGGACACAAACCAGTGCTTGCGAACTGAAAGTGTAGGAATGGACACACGAAAGTCGTTTCTAGTCGCGATAGGATTTGCGCTCTTCGTAGCAGCTCCAAGCCTTGCGGCAGAGCTCACTGCTGATTCTGACACTTTGTTGTTGCTCCACTTCAACAACGACCCCAATGGCGTGGGCGGCGAAACTCCGCTGTCGTCGACGGGCTTGTCCTATCAAGCAGGACTGGACGGACAAGCGCTGCAGCCTCTTGCGGCCGCCGACCTGAGGTACGACACCACCAACAACGTCAACACCGCGGCCGGGACCATCGAGTTTTGGATAAACTTGGACATGCCTAGCAACACCGGGCAGACGCGTACTTTCCTGCAGGTCGGATCCAGTTTCACTCCCGGAATCTTGATGAGTCTCGACGGTGCCAACAATCTTCGCTTCATCCAGTGGGGTGATGACCGCCAGACACCCGCCGTGGAGACCGCCTACGAGAGGAGTTTGGCGTTTCAAGTCGGTAACAATCCGACTCTACCCGTTCTGCCCTACTGGAGTGCTGGCACCTGGCACCACATCGCAGCGACTTGGGACGTTGCTGGTACCATGCGTTTCTACATCGATGGTCAGCTCGAAGCGACCGAGAGCAACGCGCCCTTGATTGGCGCATTCTCGACCCCCGAGTTGCGGATTGGGACCGATTTCGCGGGTAACCTCTTCACCGAGGGGTTGATCGAGGAGCTGCGGATCTCGTCGCGGCCGCGCACCGCATCGGAGGTCGAGGCCTCATTCCTCCTTGGCCAAGGGATTACTATCGCCCCAGTCGGCCAAGTTCAGTGCTTTGCTGGTAACCAGGCGGTGGAAGTGCTGTGGTCGCAGTGGGGCTTCCCGGCTCTCTTCTCGGAGTACCGCGTCTATCGCGACACAGTCCCGTTCAACGATGTCGCAGGCATGACACCGATTACGACGATCCCTGTCCTCGGCACTACGACATATGTCGATACAGCTGTTACTAACGGTACGGCCTACTACTACGCTGTAACTGCCGTTAACACGAGCGGTATCGAATCGTCGTTCGCCGCTTCTGTGGGCCCACGCACGCCGTTCATGGAGTCAGACCTGCAGGTGGTCTGTATCGCGCGAACACCCCGCTACGAGCGCTACGATCCAACCTACACGACCTTCTTTGTCACAGACCCTTCGGGTTTCGGTCCGTATGAGTGTACGGCCGCCACTGGTCTTGGGTCCGGCCAAACTCCAACAACACAGCGCTTTCCGGCGATTGGCGACACGGTGACTTATACAGCGACAGTGCGCAATCGTGGATCCATCGCGTGGCAGACAGCCGCGACTGGCACATGGCGCAAAGATGGTGTCGTGCTGGCCACCGTTTCGCTGACAGTACCTCTCGAGCCGGGCGAACAAGCGCTGGCATCCGTTGCAACGACCTGGGATGGCAACTCTCACGAGATCGAGTTCGAGATCAATGTCGTCGACGATCGCCCCGAGAACAACCTGCGTTCCATCGATGCGCGCAGCGTCGCGTTCCTTTCGTTCGTCGATCGCACCTACCTAGAGGACTTTCGTGAGACAACAGCGAGCTTCCCGAACGGCGCCACCAATGATTTCATTGATTGGCTGCAGCGGCACATGGACCGCTTCAACGAGCTGTTTGCACTCGCGGGGACAGACAAGCGCGTTCACTTCGATGTTCTCGACGTTCTCGATGACTTTGATGTGACACCTGCCCACGTTGGTTTGCAGTTCGCGAAGTTCCCCGAGAGATACCTGGCGGGCGGCGCGAACTTTCGAGTCGTTTCCGCGTACTACGATGCGGTAGACGACTACGACTATGGCTTGCTGCATGAGATGGGCCATCAGTTGGGCCTGATCGATCTCTACCGAATCAACCTCGATCAGCCGTCGCTCAACGAAGTAAACCAAGAGGCGTACCTAACCGCCCCGGCGCTCATGCATGGAGTGTCGCAATTCGTTTCCGAGCACAGCGCGGCGGCCATGACGCAATGGTACGACGTTGCCCACGGCTACTACGGACAGTACTTGTATCGGTTGCCCCAAGCCGTCGAGATGCGCTTCTTCGACTCAATTGGCCAGCCTCTCGTGGGCGCCAACGTGACGATGTATCAGAAGGTCAAGCGCGACCAGCAGCCCGAGAAGATCTCGCCACAGATCAAGGCACAAGGGGCGACAGGTGTCACGGGTGAATGGGTGCTGCCCAATGTACCTATTGACCCACTCTTGGTACCGCCGGCGCTCACGGGGGACACGTTGGGCCCCAACCCGTTCGGTTACCTGTCGATCATCGGTAACAACGGTTTGCTTCTTTTCGAGGTCGAGTTCAACGGGAACGTCGACTACGCGTGGCTTGATGTCACGGAGGTCAACAATGCATTTCATCAAGGACAGACGGTCACGGCAACTTTCGATCGGACGCTGCAATTGGTGGTGCCGCAACCAGAATTTGTCCGCGGAGACTGCAACCAGGATGGCAGTACCAACATAGCGGATCCGATCAAACTGCTTTCGTTCTTGTTTCCAGTCGGACCGGTCACGCTAGACTGCGCCACTGCATGCGACGCCAACGACGACGACGGCCTGAACATCGCGGATGCGGTGCGGCTCTTGAGTGCGCTGTTCGACACTCCTGCAGTGCCGCTTCCGGGGCCATTGACCTGCGGTCAGGATCCAACGCTAGGCGTCCTCAGCTGCGCAGCACCCCCGTCATTCTGTCCTTGAGCAGCGAGGGGTGATCGATTGCGCCGGACAGTGAGCTACAACAGGTGTCGGCGCCCGTGCTGCGCGACGTTTAGGCAGAGTCGCCTTGCGTTCGCGGTGGACGGGCGCCGTCCCTAGGGTGCCGGTCGTGGCGGTTCAAGTCGTGGAGGAGCTGAGGCGCGATCCCATCGTCCAAGAAGTCGTCCATGCCTTCGAGGAGCTGTAGCGCCTGGTCACGAAGAATCCGATTGTCGAAGCACTCGTCTTCGATGAAGCGCTTGCGGTCCGACGAGTCAAGAGCCATTGCGCGGGCGACAATGCTCTTGAGTTGGTCCCAACTCGTGGGAGTTAGAGGGGTGAGGTGTGGGTCCTGGTCTTGCTCTCGCATCGTCCTCAGTTCGGAACCGCCGGCTTCTCTCGGTCACGCCGCAAGGTTGGTGAGGGAGGCGTACGCAGTTGGGTTCCCCCGTGCTACTCCTGCGTGAACCGAGCACCAATGGTCCGCCAGAAATCGGTTCCGGGAAGAAGCTGCGTTTAGGCAAGGACTTAGGGCAGGACTGCCAGTGAGGACGCGGCGTTCACAAGGTGAGTGACGACAACAGCTACTCGATCTGTAGCGAGCGGGCGGCGCGAACTCCAGTGGTTGGATGTCGATAGTCTGATCCGCGGAAGCTACGGCAAGACACGCGAGCGCTTCGCGGGCCATCGCCGTGGCAGCCGCCACGATCGGCCCATCGGGCACTTCCTTGAGCCGATGGCTCGCACCACTCCCAAACGTTCCCGATGACATCGTAGAGCCCGAAGGGGTTTGGTGCGAAGGAGCCGACGGGGGCAAGTCCTGCCCAGCCATCTTCATCCCCAGCAACATTTGCCTCCGTTCTGCCGCCTTGATACCACTGTGGAGTGGTGGTGTTGCCTCGTGCCGCGTACTCCCACTCGAATTCTGTCGGCAGCCGCAATCCCATCGCTTCGAGCACGCGTTTCGCTTCCGGAGGGCGCAGCGACTCGACAGGATACTCGGGACCCAACTTGTGCCTGGATGGGTTTGGCCCCGTAAGGCGTAGCCACTGTCCTTGGGTGAGCTCGTGCTTGGCCACGAAGAACGGCTCCATCAGCCGCGGCCCCTCAGCACGGATCTTCTCTTCGTCGGCGCGAGCGAATTCATCGTAGTGGGACACACCGTCCTCGTCTCGATGCGCACCCAAAATGATTTTGTCGCGCAATGACCCTAGCAAGAGCACAAACGTCATTCCGTGATCGGGCTGGACCGCCCCGCTAGGCCAGTTCGGGCGGGAGCCGGACGCTGGATGCCAGAACTCCCATAGCCCGCTCTGAGGATGGACTCCAAGCGGCACCAATCCGTCTTGGCGACCGAATGAGAGACCTTGCCTGGCCAGGTCAGCGCGGACCAGCGACCAGTCAGTTGCTGACTCCTTCTGAACCAGCTCATCTTGAAGTTGCAGCAACAACTCCAGCTGGCTGGCGAGGGGACCAGCCCACTCTCGATCGAACTGAACCAGAGTCTCGACGAACCAGCTGAGCGCTCTGCGTTCTGTGTCTGACACTGATACGGTAGCCGCGTTCCGATACAGCGGCAACTTCGCGACCAGGGGTCTACCCACATGCTCGACGAATTGCTGCAGCTGATGGATATCAGCGAGTCCGTACTCGACGTCTGGCCTCACGCTGACCAAGCTTTGTGTGAGCAAGTTCCAATCCGTGCCCAATGTCACTCTCGACCAGGCGTCGAGCGTAGCCACCATTCTCTCGCGGGCGGGTAGACGATTGCCGCTAACACTAGCAGCGGGACGGACACCGATAGAGTCGCTACGGTGACTGTTGGCTTCAAAGACACGAGAAGTGACGCGTGTGTTTCTGATTGTGCTCAAGAATGAGCCCCCGCGGATACAAGCCTGTGCTCCCCCAAGGCCACGCCGGTTCGTCCCGAAAAGCGCCCACTCTGCAGCATTCCCTATCACGTCGAACAGGCCGAAGTCGTTCGGACCAAACGAGCCAACTGCGCACCTCAGTGCCTCGCCATCAGCCCACGAAGCGTACTGATGCTCCGCCGTGTGTCCGGCGCGCTTCGCAGTTGCATCGAGCACATTGGCGAAACCTTCCAATGCATCGAGTTCAGCGCCTCGGATCCAACGAGAATCCGAGCCTGCACGGGCAGCGCACTCCCATTCGTCGTCGTTGGGTATCCGTAGACCCCACGTCGTGAGTAACCTCCTGCAGTCGCCCCACGTCACCTCTACTCGAGGTAGAGATGCGTCGGCGGCAGGAGTCGCTGCGCGCAAGTCAGACAGCAGATCATGCGCTCGTGCAGCCATGGTGTCCCACTGCGAGTTGGTTAGCTCGTATTTCGACATGAGGAACGAAGGGACACGCGACGAGACCACCGGGGCTTCCTGCCAGCCAAAACTAAGATCGTCGTAATTCGGAGAAGCGGGATCTGTTCCTTGTGATCCGACGAGGAGTCGGGTCTCCGGAATCAGAACGAAGGTGATGCCTGGCTGAGCGGCGGCTGTTCCTCGCGATGGGGCTCCGCTCCAAACATGCTCAAACTCGGGTCGGCCGTGCTCGTTCGTCCCAATTGGCTTGAGTCCGGGCAGGGGATCCAGCCGCCAACCTTCATCGCGAGCAACGCTGAGACTCGCTTGAGCCCAGGCCACAGCGGCTGGCGGATGCTCAACATTCGAGAAGTGGTCCGACTCGAACAGCTCAACCAGCGCGCGCACTGCGGTACAATCGCCCCGGGGCCCAAAGAACTCCTCCAGGTCCGAAACTAGCTTCGCGTAAGTCGCCTCCTTGTCTTTGTCCTCTGGCAATGCGAACGTCCATGTCTTGCCTTCCAGCGTCCCTGAATCTCTCAACTGCTCCAGGGACTTGCGATGGGAGACGAGCGATCTTTCAAGAGGCAGGACTTTCTCGTCCAGCCATTCTCGCATCTCGTTGGCTCTAGAGGCGTCGGGCGGCCAAAATGTCGGCACTCTCTCGCGAACTTCGACGATCTGGTAGGTCTCCAGTACTCGCTGTAGCTCTTGGTTCGTCCTACTTTCCTGTACCAGTAACTCCGCAATCCGCGTGCCGGACCAACTCACGTAGATCAACGCAGCAGTGAGTCCCAGAAACAGCAAACCGAGGACAACAGACGCGCGCCGGTAGCGACGCAAGAACTTTTGCGTGCGATACCCCAGGCTGGGTGGTCGCGCCACGACTGTCTCGCCAGCGAGGAAGCGTTCGACGTCTCTCGCCAACTCGAGGGCTGAATCGTATCGCCGCTCGCGTTCCTTTGCGATGGCTGTCATTACGATCCAATCGAGTTCACTACCCAGCTGCTTGCGTAGCACTCCCGGGGCCGTGCGCAGTTGTTGAGACCACTCCAGAGCAGCGGCGTGATTCAATGAAGACAAGCGCTGACTCGGACGTTGGGGATGCTGCTCGGCCAAGACGCGCAGTTTCTCACTATCCGGAAGTTTGTGGATATCGTCGAAGAGTCGCCTGTCCGTCAGCAGTTCGTAGAGAATGGCACCGAGAGAGTAGACATCCGTCGACGTATCGACGTCTGCACCCGATGTCCTGGCTTGCTCTGGGCTCATGTAGGCCCATGTTCCCAGGACTTGTTCTTGCGCAGTCTGGAGTGACCGCTCGGTCAATGGACCAGCGAGTGCCTTCACCAGTCCAAAGTCGATTACCTTTGGTGTGGGGTTACCGTCGATGTCCGTGACGAGGATGTTGGAAGGCTTTAGGTCGCGATGGACACACGATTTCGTGTGAGCGTGTTGTACGGCGCGACAGATGTCAGCGAAGATCTGCAAGCGGTCGCGCAACGAAGAGCGCTCGCGGCGGCAGTACTCGTGGAGTGGGACACCGTCGACATACTCCATTGCGATGTACTGTCTGCCTTCGCTAGAGACTCCGCTTCCCTCCACTTGGGCGATTCCAGGATGGTTCATCAGTCGCAGTGCGCTCTCTTCGGCGGAGAAGCGTGCCAGGACCTCCGTCGTGTTCATTCCAAGGTGGAGCAGCTTGACTGCAACCTCATGGCGAGGTGGACGAGTATCGCGACACAGGTACACTTCGCCGAAGGCGCCGCGACCGAGGCGCCGTTGGACTTCATACTGTCCGATGGCAGAGCCCTCAGGCAGATACTCGACATCGGAGATGGCGAGGGTTCCTTGCTGCAAGAATCCGTCGCTTCCCGCAAGCAACTGTCGGGCCTCATCGAAAAGCTCGGAGTCCTCAGCGCAGGCCTTTCTAAGGAAGGAGAGTCGATCTTGCGGGGCGCGTGCGGCGGCCTCGGCAACGATCTCTTTCAGAGTCTCCCAGCGAGGTTCAAGCGGCACAGCGGATTCTTTCGGCAGTAGGACGCTTCGGCCATTCTCAGCCTGGCCTGTCGTCCGTCAACCTTTTGTCGCGATGTGTGCATCGTCGCTCGGGCGTCTGTTTACCAGTTGGCATGCACCGAAGGCTGGGAAAGGGCGAGTGACGAAAGGCGGGCGAAGCATATTCTCGAGAGCAGCGGATCCGGTCCAGAAGAGATGGCGTCCAGCATCGTCGCCGGAGCTCTGAACTTGGCGCGGGTGCACCCGGTGTTGCGAGTGGAACTGCGGCTCCGCTAGTGAGCTACGGGAAGTGGAGGTCGTGCTTGCTCAGGTACGCCCCTTTGTCGCGGTCAATGTCCGCCCCGCCCGTACTCGGCTCGCATCGCGAACCATCGCACAAGCTATGGACATGCGCCGACCGAGCAGCCGAGGGTCGTGCTGGGTGCGGTCCCGCAACTCGGAAATGGGCTGGCAGGTGGCGGGCCGCCAACGAAAAAGTGAGTCAACAGCCTAACGCTGTCCGCGAGGCCGTGCACTGTGCCATCGCCATCTACATCCGCGGCTTCGAAGCAAGGCGGTACTGCGCCTTGCTGAAACGAATAGCTTAGTAGGAACACAGCGTCTGCGATCGGCACGACCACGCCATCAGAGTTGACATCGCCCCGCACGAGACGCTCGCAGATCGAGAATTCGTCCGCTCCGATGTCGACGGATTGACACTGAATACGAGCCTCCCCATCAAGGACAACGATCAAGATGCCCGGCGCTGTTTCAACTCCCGCGTCGATGGCAGGTGAAGCTACCGTGAGTTGTCCGCTCGCGGTTAAGAGTGGGTCGGTGTCGAGGATGCCTGCTCCAGCTGTACCGCCCTCGACGATGCAGTGCTGCAGCAACAGCTGTGGAGGCCCACCCCACGCCTGCGTTGAGTTGCCCCAGAAGATAGAGTTCGTGATGACAGTGTTCTCTCCGTCGTTCATGAATCCGTCTCCGATGTTCCCGACCACAGTGCAGTTCGTTACAACTGTATCGACACAGTCAAACCACAAGCTGATGCCACTGGCAATTGGGCCATTGTTGCCAGTAATGAGATTGCCGGACACAACAGCCGCGGAAGTGCTAAAGAGAACAACCCCACCGGATGCTCCATTGACCATGTTGCCATTCCCGCTGACCCTGTTGTTCTCGATGCGCGACCCAGTCGAAAGCAAGTCATGTACCCCAACAACGCTGGCCTCAACCACATTCCCACAGACATTGGCGCCCGTAGCGAGCGCGATGCGGATCGCCTCACCCGAAGGATTGCTAACGGTGAAGCCCTCCAGGGTCCCGTTCGACCCAGTAATGGTGACCCGGCCATTGATGAACGTTGCCGCAGGACCACTCGTGGCTCGCAGCGTGAACCCTGCCCATATCGAGACGTCTTCAGTGTAGGTCCCTGGTGCTACCTCAATGACATCGCCTACTTGAGCTACAATCGTTGCGTCGAGGATTGTGCCGAACTGTGAAGGAACTTGTAGCACTGCACCTGACGCGGTGCCCGCGCAAGCAGTGAGCAATAACGCCGGAATGAGGAACCAGCGCGCAGAGGCACAGGGGCTGGAGACACGATCGGGGCTAGAGCTCTTGTCCGTCATTCATTTCTCCCTTCGATGATCAGTGATCAGTTTGTTTACCACTAGGGTGCCTGCGTAGACTGGCGGACTTCAGTCTGGTCTTTTTTTGAATTCGAAGTTCACCCAACCAACAACCCTGCGCAGGCTCCCCACGGCGGGATGGCCTCGTCTTGTAACCTCCGGTACGTGACTTTTGGGCGAAGGGCTGGACTACAGTGCCGGGATCTACGCAGGGACTCTCCGGAGGCAGCACACGAGTGTCGCCCACAGACCGGATGAGTTGAGGAAGGTACTTCGCGTGACGCAGTTGCAAATCGGATTGGCACCGCACCTACTGTTTGTTCTGGGCATCGTCATTGCGTTCGCTCCAACCCCGTGTGCGGGTAGCCACGGTCAGGTTCTGGCAACTTTCGATGTCTCGGCCTACCTGCCAGCTGGGCAGACTGGCTTCGTATCTGTCGCTGGGGATGACCTTCAGTTCCTTGCGCTACCGTTGCAAGCACGGGGACTACCCGGCCTCTGCTTACAGCGCGCTGCGGGACGATCGGCTTACTACGTTGATGGGTACGCCCACCTCGAGATCTTGGTGCTAGGAGAACAGAGTTTCGAGGCGGCTGTTGCCGCCTTCCGGAAGTCACTACCGACGAGGATGCGGTCCACGCGGTTTCATGTGCACGGTGCAATTGCGCAGCGACGCGTCGAATGCCCGATTCCCGGTCAGGGGGGGTTGCCCACACGAAAGCTGAGTTACATCATCCGTCCGGCGAACGGTCCCAATGATCCAGACTCCCGTGGTACAGCGTGGGTCATAGACATCGGCACGTTCGCTCTGGTGCTCACCGCACATGTCTTCCACCATGGACCTCAGTGGAGTGAATCGTTCGTTCGGCAAGTGTCTTTCTCAAAGACCCCTCCACGGTTCCGAAGGACTGGGCTCCGTGTCGCCCAATTCGATCTGGCGAGCACGCGCTTCCTCGAAGCAGGACTGCCAGGCAGCTGGTTGAGCGCCCTTCCCACTGAAAGTGACCACACCTGGACCTCGAACCGAAAGAACGTAGTGTCGCAGGTGAGGGTGGAATGCAGTACGCAAGCATCGCCGGTTGCAGACGAGGTGCGACTCGCCATGGAGCAAGCACGCAAAGACGGTTTCGGTGTCGACACCAGCGAGGTGACGTTTGGACCCAAGAGCCGGCGATCCACTGCGCAGATGCTGGTTTGCTCGAGCGGTGATGTGGAAACACATCGAACTGTAACGGTCCTGTTCGTCCCGATTGGAGGACATGTCTGGCGCCTGACCTTGGACTCGGTTGGCACCGAGAGGCGTTGCAAGGCAGAGCAAGCTCGCCTCCTCAAGGCTCTGCTCGTGACGCTGCACGTGCGGGAGCAGAGGGCCCTATAGTGTCCGAGCGGTGGATGCAAAAACCGTGGGCGACGCGAGGCGGGAGGAGACTTCCCACTGGTCTGAGCCCAATGCCGGATTTCTGGTCCTATCCCCGCTTCAGCCGCCCCCCGAACCAGTCGATCAACGAGATGAGAAGAGGGCCCATCTTGGGCCCGAGATCTGTCCGTGTGCCGGCATCGGCGCCGAAAGGAGACGGTGGTGAGAGTTCTGGGGATCCATGACGCCTTTGACGCTGGGGCCGCGCTCGTCATTGATGGGGAGCTACGCGCTGCAGTCAACGAAGAGCGGCTGAACCGCGAGAAGAACTTCCACGAGCAGCGTGGCCGCCTCTTCGGCATCCTTCCGGCAATCAAGAAGTCCGCCTATCCGCGCCTGTCGATCGAGAGGGTGCTCGAGATGGAGGGACTGCAAAAGAGCGACATCGATGCGATCGTATTGCCGCATGCGCGGCCATCAGAGTTCCTGACGTCGATCCCGGCGAAGTTCTTCCGGTCTCAATTCGGTCGCGCGATCCTGAACCTGCCGCTCATCGGCGCGCTTTGTTCGCTCTACTGGATGAACAAACGACAGCTCCTGCGCTCGACCTTCAAGCAGCTACGCGAGCACGGCTTTTCGACCGACAAAGTGCACTTCATCGGCCACCATCACTCGCACGCAAGCGGCGCCTATCGTACGTCCGGTTGGGATGACGCGTTGGTCATCGTCGCTGACCTCGAGGGCGACCTGACGTCGACGACCGTCTGGCGTGCTCGCGGCAACGATCTGGAACTGCTCGATGAGACGATGTTTCCGTTTGCGAGCATGGGCGCGTTCTACGGTAACGCGACTGCGTCGATCGGCTTTCGCAAGCACGTCGACGAGTGCAAGGTGATGGGGTTGGCCGCCTATGGCGACCCGAAGTGTCTAGAAGAGATCGAGCACGGTCTAACCTGGGATGAAGAGCGCTCGCGGTTGATCTCGAAAAAGCCGCTCAGCTTCAAGCGTTTCGTTGCCGAGCTCGCCGTCGGCTACGAGAAGAAGGACGTTGCCAGTAGCGCGCAGCACCGCCTCGAAGAGGTCTTGGTGCCGTTCGTCGAGTACTGGATGCAGAAGACAGGCTGTCATCGCGTCTGCTATGGTGGGGGCGTTGCGCACAACGTCATCGCGAACCAACGTCTGCAAGAGATCCCGTCGATCGAAGGCCTGCACATCTTCCCGCACGCCGGCGATGGTGGCCTTGCTTGCGGCGCTGCGCTCGAACACTGGTACCAGCACGCCGAAGAGCGCGGCAGCAGCGTGTCGTACGAACTGCAAGATGCCTACCTCGGCCCCGAGTACGGCGAGGACGCGATCCGCGCTGCCCTCGAGAAGTACAAGCTGCCGCTGAACCACAGCGACTCGATCGGCGACGAGCTCGGCGCACTCCTCGCCGATGGTCATGTCTGTGGGATCTATCAAGGCCGCATGGAGATCGGTCCGCGCGCGCTGGGTAATCGCAGCATCGTCAGCAGTCCGACGGGATCGGGCCCGAAGGACAAGGTCAACAACAAGGTCAAGTTCCGCGAGGCGTGGCGCCCGTTCGCACTGTCGTGCCTGGCCGAGTGCCAGGACGAGTACCTGATGGATGCTACGGCGGCAAACTTCATGCTGCTGGGTTTCCAGGTCGTACCGGAGAAGCTCGAAGAGGTGCGCTCCGCAGCTCATGTGGATGGTTCGACTCGACCGCAGACCGTGAGCGCGAGCGCCAACCCGCGCTACCACGCGGCGATCAGCGCATTTCGCGAGCACACCGGCGTCGGCGGCATTTTGAACACGTCGCTGAACCGGCGCGGAGAACCGATCTGCTGCACGCCGGAAGACGCGATCGAGTGTTTCCTCGGCTCCGACATGGACGCGATCATTCTCGGTGACTATTTGCTGACCAAAAAGGATGTCAGTAAGGATCAACTCACCGAGTTTGAAGCGCTCGAGAAGGACGTTGCCGTCACGGCCTAGCGTCTCGCGCTCGTCAGGAATCGGTAGACCGTGCTGGCGCACGAACCTCAGCCGGTCCCAGTAGCCGCTTCGGTGCCGTCGCCGGTCACGTCGCTGCCGTCTACCGCCGATTCGACGAACAACAGTACCTGATCGATCAGCGCTGGGACTGGCTGGCTCGAGTCTAGTCGTAGGATCGGGCAGCTCAGCCCCTGCTGCCACGATTCGTGTAGCTGCCGGCTGCGCATCGGTGGACCCGCCTTGTCGTAGCTGCGTGCCCACTCCATGAACTCGTTGTGGTGGTCGAAGAGGTCGCCCCCAGCGTCGATCCGGCTGCCGTAGCGTTGCCTCTCGCGCGTAAGTAGTCGCGCTTCGCGAATCGCTGGCTCGACGTGCAGAAACACCGCGTGCGTGAAACCCGTAATGAGTGGATCGCCCCAGCCGCAAAGAGAGCCCGACAGCACCCAGCTCCTCGACTTGGCGAGCGCTTCATCGAGAAGCTGCAAACGCTGCCCCGGCTCGCGCGGGTGCGCAAACGGGGGATCGGTCGGGTACCAATAGAAGTCGTCGGTATCTCGATGCGGAATCGCGAGTGCGGCCGCGATCGCTTGCCCCAACGTCGTCGTGCCAGACCCCGAGCCGCCGAAGAGATGGACCCGCACTCCCATCGAGGTAGCTCCGATCTTGGTCCTAGCGGCCGTTACTACGTTCTACTCGGCTGCGCACGTCGTCGGCTGTCCACTGCTCCAACTCTTGCGGGAATACCCAGACCACGTTCGACCGAAACTTGCCCCGCGCGTCGACCAACCGAAACGCGAGGGTGTGATCGCGCGGCGCGCGATGACCGCCCAAATCACCGTGGCTACAGAAGCGGATCGTATGGCCCGGGAACGCCTCCGCAGCGACTTGCCGCAGATGCTGCAGCGCCTTCTTGCTCGGCTTCGGGTTGGCATGACGCTTCATCGCGGTTTCTCTTCTCGGTTTCTGTGTGACTCTAGGAGCATGCCCAGCCGCACGCTAGCTGCGCTGGATGATCAGCGCAGTAGGTAATTTGACCACACCCGACATCCCCAAGAAAGACGCAATTCTTGCACGGAGTCTCTGACACGCCGATCGCTTCAGTGTTTGGCATGGAGAACGCTTCCTTGTACCCAGGCGGCTATCGACGCAGCTCGAGCGTCATGAACCGACTGAACGAATTGTCGACGTAGTCGGCGAACGGCCCGCAACGCACGAAACCAAAGCGCTCGTACAGCGCTTGCGCCGGCGCGAACGCTGCCGTCGACCCCGTCTCGAGACTGAGTCGAGCGTAGTCGCGCTGCCGTGCGACGTGGAGCATATGCTCCAGCAACCGCGCCGCGACGCCGCGCCGGAGATACGATGCTGCGGTGCGCATCGATTTCAGTTCACCATGTGCTGGATCCAGCTCGTTTAGCGCGCCGCAGCCAGCCAGAAACCTGCCATCCCAGACACTCCAGAACGTGACAGCGGGCACACGCAGCGCGTCGAGGTCGAGCGCGTGGACGCCCCCTGGAGGTGACACATCATGCATCGAGTCGAGGTGCTCTTGCAGCAGCGCGGCAATCTCCGCGCCGCGCAGGTCATCGACTCGAATCTCGAAGTCCTCCGCAGTCATGGTCTCTGGCCTCGTGGTCGGAACAGTGCTAGCCGAAGTAATCATCAAACGGGCGCAGGGTCAGAGCAGCACTCGTGCAAGCATCCAACACGCGCTTGCGCGCGCCAGCCGTGATCTGGACGACGTAACTATCCTCGCCGAGTTCTGGGTATCGCAACGCGTCACCCGGCAGCAGATCACGGAGTTCGTCAAATCGATTGTGGTTCTCGCGCACGAAGCCGCGCGGCGCTCTGTTGGGACTCATCCACAACCACTCGGGCTTACCACCGCTGCCGAGACCTGCGCGGTGCACTGGATAGCCATGCGCATCCTTGTCGGGGACGTCGAAGTCGACGAACAAGCGGGCGGCCAGCAGTGCTTCGACAGCGGCGATATCGGTGATCGATTCGAGGACCCACTGGTTGTGGCCATCGATACGGAGCTGGGTCAGATACTCGGCGAAGGAAGCGGCGATCTCGCTCTGGCCATCACACTCGATGTCGGCATAGGTAATCCGTGGGCAGGCCTCATCGTGACGATAGTCGAGGCAGAGATGCCAGTGGCCGTCCCCATCGAACGGGACCAGCCCCGACAATGGATAGCCCACGTACTCCTGCACCTCTTCCCAATCGAAGTCTGTGAGCGACGGAAAGTGCGGGCCGATTCCGGCGATCGTGTCGTGGACCATCTCCGGCAGCGAGTATCGAATGTAGCCACCGTTCTGGACTCGTAGTAAGTCCAGGTACTCGGGTGGCAGCTTGTACCCAATCTGCTCCTCAGCGGCAGCGACCGCAGCGTCGGTCAGCGCTGGCTGGAGGTACGGCAGGTACGCGGGCACTTGCCAGATATTGTCAGCGGTTGCTTCCATGCGGCTACTCCTGCGCCCGGGTAAGTGTCTTCCGTAGATGTCTTCGGTAGACTTTTCGGTAAGGGCTCTCGCTAGATGTCATCAGCATTGTGATCGGGTGAGGGCCGACACACAAGCGACTGAAGGTGGGTCACGCCAGCGTCGTCTCGCCCTTGTGTGCAGAACTATCCACCCGAAACCGCCTGCATCAGCGTGATGACGTCACCATCCTGCGTCTCCTGCTGCATACCATCGGTCCAGCGCGTGTTCGTGTCGTTGTGGAAGCACAGGACATGCTGGCGGAAGCTGCCGCTCTCATCGAAGACGTGCAGGCGCAGCTCCGGATGCACGACGAAGAGCGCTTCGAGGCATCCTGAAACGGAGTCGCCTTCGACGACAACCTCACGGATGTCGCCGACAATAGCAGTGAGTACGCTGGGCAGCTGGATCGTAACGCGGGGCATCGGCACTACTCGTCGAACACGGAGACCGACAACACCCGCGGAAGCGTCACCGGTAACGTGTCCCAGCTTTCTCCGGCGTTGGCGCTGACATGGACCGTGCCGGACGTGGTACCGAAGTAGACCCCACACGGGTCTTGTGCGTCGGTCGCGAGCGCGGCCCGCAGGACGCCGGCATAGAAGTGCTGCTGCGGCAAACCCTCCTGCGTCCGCTGCCATGAGTCGCCGTGGTCGGTACTGCGATAGACCGCGAGGCTTCCATCCACGGGGGATCGATACTCATCGCTCTCCAGCGGTACAGCGAACAAGGCCAACGTTTTTGGGTCGATGGCAATCGGAAAGCCAAAGCGCGAGCTGAGACCGCTCTCGATGCGCTCCCACTGCTCGCCGCCATCGTACGTTCGGTACATGCCGGTGTGGTCCTGGCGCCAGATGCGATTCGCGTCGTCAGGGTCCGCGACCAGTCCGTGTACGCAGAAGCCAATGTCTTTGTGTTTCTCGTCCTCGATGATGACCTGTACGCCGTCATTCTTGGCGTGCCAAGTGTCGCCACCGTCATCACTACGGAAGACGCCGACCGCTGAGATGCCGCACCAGATGCGCTGCGGATTCTGTGGATCGACGAGTAAGCCATGTGCGCACAACCCTCCAGCACCGGGGAACCACGCCTCGCGCGTGCGGTGATCGTTCAGCGCTGTGACCGGCTGCCACGTCTCGCCACCGTCTACGCTGCGAAACAGCCCGGCCTCGTCGACACCGGCGTAGAAGGTGTCCCCTGCCGTGAACAGCCGCCAAACCTGATTCAGTTTCCGGTCGCTGCCCTCTGCATACGCTGGGCTCCCCTCGACCTGCTGCCACTGCGACAAGTCGCGACTGCGATGCAGGCTGGGCCCGTAGACGTCGCTTGCGGTTGCGACGAGGTAGTCACCCGCGGCCGTGCGCTCGGCGGCGGTCACTTTCCACCCTTTGAACAGGGGGCCTTCGACATCCCAGTGGCGACGGTCGTCGCTACGGAGCAAAAAGCCACCTTTGACAGTGCCGACGATTGCGAGCGTGCTCATGAGTACTCCTCCAGGCTTGCGCGTGTTCCCTACCCTACTGTTCGAGCCGACTTCGTCGCTGTCTCACGGATTCTTTGAGTTTCTCCAGGATCCTGCGGCCCTGCCCAGTCGCAGTCGCACAACAGCTCCTACCGCAACAGATACGGTGCCAGCCGCGCCATCTCTTCCTCGAACTGATCGGGGGTCGCACAGGTCTCGGCAACCTCGGCCCGCACCAGCTCCGACAGCTTCTTGCGGGCGATCCACAGTTTGTTGCGGTCGTGGTCGCGACCATCGAGGCGATCCACGAGGACGTCGAAGTACGGCGATCGTTGATCGCGCAACCGCGCCATGGCTCGTTCCGCCAGCGCCAGCGCCCAGGCCTCGTCGAACTGCGCTTCCCAACCCGCGAGTTCGGGGGAATCGTCGATTTCGGCGCTGGCCGTTGCGACGTCGGCGTCCCCGACAGTGGGCAGCTGCTTCTTGCGCACACGATCTAGGATGACGTGCCGGGTCACGCCCAACAGCAGCCCCCGAAAGCGCCCTTTCGCCGCTTCGGCACGAGCGAGGACGTTGCCGTGGAGCAGCCGTACGAATACATCCTGGCAGATGTCTTCGGCGTCGGTGTCTGACCAGCCACGACCGCGAATCGCGGCGAGGATCGGTGCGCGATAGCGGCGCGCAAAACGCTCGAGCGCGGCGCTATCGTCATTGCCCGCCTGCAGGATCGTCGTCCAGATCGTTGTCGGGAACATGTGCCTCCACCGGTTCTTCCGAGTAGGATAGTCGACGCTGGTCAACAGGGGTAGTCACTGGAGGCGAACGGCCGTGAAGCACGACGATTCCGAGCTGATTCGACGCGCGATCACTGAGGGGCTGTTCGACGCCGATTCACTGACTGCGCCGGCGAGTACGCCAGGACCGGCGCCTGCCGGGGATACCCCGCCGCCGCTTCCGGAACGCTATCGCGTGCTGCAGACCGTTGGCTGCGGTGGGATGGGCTCGGTCTACCTCGCCCACGACACGGTGCTCGAGCGTCAAGTTGCGATCAAGTTCCTGACGAACGCGAAACCTATCGATGTCGAGCGCTTCCGCCGAGAGGCTCGCTTTACAGCGCGCCTCGACGATCCAGCTGTCGTCCAGATCTACGAGTTGGCCGAGTTCGAAGGGCAACCCTTCATCGTCATGCAGTACGTGCGTGGCGGCCACCTCGGTAGCGAACAGATGGAGCGGCGTGCGTTGCTCGTCGCGATCAGACGGGTCGCGGATGCGCTCCGTCGTGCCCACGCGACCGGGATCGTGCATCGCGACATCAAGCCCCAGAACATCCTCGTCGATACGAAGGGGAACAGCTTCCTGACCGACTTCGGGATTGCTCGAGACATGCTTGGCATGCCGGGAGAGACACTCAGCACAGACGGTGCGATCATGGGGACGCCAGCGTTGATGCCTCCAGAACAAGCGATGGGGAAGAACCACGAAGTCGATGCGCGCAGTGACATCTACTCACTCGGAGCAACTTTGTACGTCTTGTTGACTGGGCGGCAGCCATTTCGAGGGGACAACGTCGTCGAGGTGTTGCACGCTGTGATCCATGACCCGGTGCCCTTTCCGCGCGCCGTCGCGCCGCAGATCCCGCGTGCCGTCGAGTCGATCATTCTCAAATGCATGGCCAAGAGCAAACGCGATCGCTATCAGAACATGCGAGACCTGATCGCTGATCTCGACGCACATCTGGGCAATGAGGTCGGCAAGGGCGCGGCGCCATCATCTGCGTGGTTTCGTCGGCTCGTCGGCGCTGAACCCGCGCAGAGCGCGCCGGTCGAAATGGACAGCGACACGCAGTGGCAGGTTGCGATCGAAGTGGCGCGCGAGATCGCCGCCTGGGACGCAGACCTGTATCGCATCACCAGTAACCTGCCGCGCACGTACCCGCGCCTCGATGCCATCATCACGCGTCTCGATGCGATCCTCGCCCAACACCCCGATCAAGCGTGGGCCCACTTCTACCGTGGACAAGCGCAGTTTCGACTGGGGAACGTTGCCGACGCGCGTGAAGCCATGGAACTCGCTGTCGATCGCGTGAAGGATCCAGCCGGAGCGCAGTTCGAGTTGGGACAGCTGTACCTCGCGTCCTATCTGCAGCGCCATCGCGAGGCCTACAAGCATTTGGATCACAGCGGTACCGAGGCGGATTTGTTGCGAGCCAGAGCCGAGCTCGATCGCGCGGCGCTTGCCTTCCAAGAGGCGCAACGCTTGCGAGGCAACCTCCCGCTGTGGCAGGTCGACTACTCAGTAGCCGTCCAGCGTCTGGCCCGCGAGGACTTCACAGGTTGCGTCGAAGAGTGCGACCGTCTACTGGAGCGCGATCCCGACGTCGATGCTGTGTGGAAGCTTCGCGGCGACGCTTTGCACTTGGCGGGGCAGGATCCGATCGCAAGCTACGACCGCGCGCTCGATGTGCGCCGGAGTAGCTTCGAGGCGCATCTCGCGAAGGCCGAGTACTTGCTCGAGGCAGATCGACCTGTCGATGCCCGCGCGGCCGCCGAGGCCGCGCTGCGCGTGCACCCGCTCTGTCGGGAAGCGCATGCTCTGATCGTCAGGAGTTGTCTTGCAGCGAGTGCCGAAGATGGCGCTAACAAGCACCAGGCTCTGCGGAGCGGTGTCGAGTTCCTCGAACAGCTGCCCGCAGATGTTGCCAGCTACTCGTTGAACCTCGCCCACGCGGAGCTGCTGTTGACGCTGGGCAGCCATGAACAGAAGCGCGAACCGCTCGACGAAGCGCTGTCTGTGTTGGCCGACACGCGCAACCTAGAGGGGTGTCAGAATCGCGTGAGCCAAATGTGTGCGAAGGTGCAGCTCACGTTGGCACGTATGGCCGTCGTTGCCGGCAGCGACCCGGCACCTCACCTCGACGAGATCGCGCGCTTCAACGCGCAACTCCCCGAAGGTTCGCGTCGAGGACCGGCGTGGAAGCCGATCCTTGATGCCGCAAGAGAACTCGAACCCACGCGGCCGGGTTGATTTCAGCGCTAGTTCCGCGCTAGTGCTGCCACAGCCCGTGTTGCAAGCCACCGGCGATGTAGACCGCAAACGTCCCACGACCGGGAATCTCCAGCGGCGGATGGGCGACCTGCGCGCCGGCGCTCACTGCACCTGCCAATGCCGCCTCGATGTCGTCCACGAGCCAATACGGTCGAATCACTTCCACCTCGACCGTGCCCATCGGCGCACGCACGCCGACCATGCCGCCCCCCGGCACAGCTGCCGTGCGCGCGTTCCCAAAGTCCGGATCGGCTTCACCGAACTGCAGGTTGTTGGCGGCGCCATAGGTGGCGCACATCGCCTCGACGTCCTTGGTCACGATCTCTAGGTAGTAGATCGTTCCGCTGCTAAGCCGTTCTTCGAGCTTGGTATCGGTGAGAGTGCAGCCTGAGGCAAGTCCAATGACGACGGCAGCAGCAATGAGACAACGCATCTTCGTTTCCTGTCCAAACGGTCGGTTGTTCGTTCACAAACATCACTGGCTGGTGATGTGGCCTCCTGGGATCAGACGATACGCATGAGGACCGCTTTGGTATCCCAACCCCTTCACCACACCCTCTTCCGAAATCGACCACGCCTGATAGTCGCCATTTGGAAACGCCAGGATGACCATCTTGCCCTGTTCGAGCTCCACTTCGTGGATGACTGGACTTCCCGACTCGCGCTCGGCGAGGTGTGCCACCGAATCAGCAAGTAGCGCGGTCTGTTCCAGCAGCTCCTGGTCCGAGCTCGAACAGCCAGCGACGGTCAGGAGAACCCCTATTGAAACGCATGCGACAAAACGCATTCTCACCCCTTCATTCTTTTCTGATGCCATCCCTTGCCCGGTTGGCCGTGGGAGAACGACAGGACGTTCGGCGGGTACTCGACCAGATACGACTGTGTGTGACCGCAGCGCCGGCAAGAATGAATGCAGAAGACCTCGCCACTTTGTGCCGTTTGATGTTCCCCAGCTTTGAACGAGAACGCTCGTCGGCACTGTGGGCAGCGTCCTAGCCATGGTGGCGTCAATGGCCCGGCAAGAAAGCGTGAGTGTGATTTGTTCTGTGGCCCCAAGACTGTCTCCTGTGTCTCGGTAGCCAGTGTACGCGCGATGCTGCCTACAGGAAGCAGTTCCGAGCAGTTCCGGGCAGTTCCGGGCACTTCCTCGCAGAACCAGCACAGCGACTCGATCGCCGGCTCTTCATCGGTCTTCGCGAGGAGATTCTGGATTCCTAGCCGATGGGATCACCGTTGAGCCAACGTTGGTACTGCTGCCAATCCGCGTCGTAGATTCTTCGGCGCTGGTCAGCAGGAAGCTCATGCGCAAAGGTCTTGCACGACTGCGGGTACTCGGCCCAGGCGAGTACATCGCGGTAGTCGTCGCTGGCTGCCTTGACCATCGTCGCTAGTTCCTCGATATCTCCGTCCGCCAGCTTCATCGCAGCAAGGCGAACGCGAGCAGGTGCGCCATGCCACGTTTCGTTGCCGTAGCTCTGTAGGAGCGCCAACACCGTTGGCAACGAGTCGCTGCCGAAGTCACGCAAGGCAACTCGCTCGACGTCGGCGTCGGACACATCAGGGACTCGCTGGTCAGGCATTGAATACTAGACTCTCCATGTAGCTCTCGCTGCTGCAGCACGCTCGCCGCGCTGCGTACCGGGATTGTACGTGCAAGCGCTCCAGCAGAAAGCACTTGTTGGAGCGCAGCAACACGGTTAGCGACCAAGAGCAACAGCGAACGCAAGAACTACGGCAGGTAGTAGACGTGAACGGTCGTACCATTGAAGCCGAACGTGACCGCGCTCGGCGAGCCCGCAGCCCGGTGCAGCCGCTCGAAGGTCTCCCGGTCGATGGCTTCAACGCGGCGTTCGGGGCCAGGCACAAACGCCCAGCGTTTCACCGAGCTGATTTCGTAGGTACCGGAAGGCACTCTGTGACTCAAGTGTTCGGTGCGGTAGGTCCAACGATCGTAGTTGATCCACAGGCCGCTTGCGGCGCTGGTCACTAGAACGAGAGCGAGGATCGCGCCAAGCTTGCGTTGATTCATGTGGCCCCCAAGGGTGCGGGTACGTGCGCGCCGCCGGATACGAGACGCCGTAGGCCAACCTGGTTACGCAGCGGGGCTGCAACGCGCACGCTGCTGCCGGACGCCGTAGCCAGCCACGAACGCAAGAATCACCAAGACCAACGCGCAGAAGATGGCCTTCTCCGCGAAGATGCTCGGGTACATGTGTCGTACCGATGAGAACAAGTAGACTCCGTAAAGCAGCCCGCCGGATTGTAGGAAGATCGCCCACACACCAGCCAGGCGACCGAACAGGCAAAGCCCGCTGCCAACGATACCGCCCAGCACGATAGCGAGATTCAGCGCGACCATTCTCAAGTGCACCGATTGCGCGATCGGGCTGGGGTCGCTCAAACCAGACCAGTTGTAGTCCAGGTGCCAGATGTGCAGCAGCGCGACGCCCAACGGAATGATCAGTGCGCACTTCAACGCAACAGGGAGTCGCAAGCTACGACTGAACTGCCACCTCAGTGTTTGCCTGATCGTGCTGCTCTGGTGAGCGTCGCGGCGGTGAGACGTCCACACACCAGCGGCGATGACTCCTGACAGGCACGCCCCGATCAGCGCCACGACGCTCGCAGTGGGCAACCCGTGCGGGGCCCCGCCAATGTCGGGATCGAAGATGCCAATACTTCTCGCGACGGAGTGCTGGTAGCGTTCATGTGCGGCAAACAGAAGAAACAGCGCAAGGACGGCACAATAGATCGCCACCGATCGTCGCGACCACAAATCGCCCGGAGTCGCTGCTCGACGTTGTCTGATCCGAAACGAAACCGCGACCCCACCGATCAGGACGCCGGCCACCAGAGCATATCTTGCGACTATCGACAGCGAACTCGGGCGTTCACCACCCCAATGGCTAGGACGCATGAACTTGTCGACGACGATTGCAGGCGCGTAGACGACGTCGATCCCCGGGAAGCGACAGCGATAGTCGTGCGCTGGCGTCCCATTTGCGGCGTCGAAGATGGAATACGGTGCGTAGAAGGTCCACCCGCTGTCGGGAGGGATGATCAGCGCGGCGTAGCTGACCACGTACACGACTCCCAGGAGTACACAGGCTTTCACCCAGGCCGGTCGCTTGTGTTGCCGTTCGTTCTCCACGAGTCTTTCCCTTGTCCCTTATCCCTTATCCCTTGTTCCTCGTCTCTTGTCTCTTGTCCCTTGTTCCTTGTTCCTATGTTCCTACGACGAGCGACCAACGACGAGGTTACGACACTCTCCTCAGGATACGGTCCGCCGCGCGCTGTAGAAAGCCATTGTTGGGCCGCGCAACCCGTTGGACCCGTTGCGACCGCTCTATTCGTCGTCGGGTCCGTACGCCGAGTCGATATGACGGCCAGTGATTCTTCCCCAGAGGAAGGCGACCGCCGAGATGACAAAGACGAGTCCCAGCAGATAGTACACAGACGACGGCACCGCTACGCCCGTGCTTCCCAGTGCGAAGGCGGCGGCCATGGAAGCGGCCGCGCCGATCAGTGCCCAATCTTTTTGAATCGTCGGTGCCGGAGATCCAGGACGACACGCTCGTGTGG
>JBCCHQ010000031.1:0-40943 GCA_039028735.1 Planctomycetota bacterium
GACCTCGAGGTCGCGGTCGTCTCGCGCAGCGGCCGCTGCGACGCAAAAAAACAGCCGCAGCGAGGAAGCCTCGCAGCGGCTGTTTCTGTCAGCAGTTCGCGCGCCCTATGGGCAGTTGAACTGCATGCACTCCAGCGTATCCGGCGTCGGGTCGAGACCACAACTCGGGAACGGGCTGGTTGGAGGCGGTCCACCCGTGAACTGATAGAACACGGTGTAGATCGTATCCGAGATATCGAAGAGGCCGTCGTCGTTCGAATCGCAGGCGTCGATACAGCCACCCACGTCGAGCCCTTGGTACAGGACGCGCAGCACCTTGACGGCGTCAGCAATGTTGATGATACCGTCGTCGTTGCAATCGCCGCGTACGAACGGAATATCGCAGTCGGCCTCGACCAGCGCCGGGTCACTAATGACCGAGCCGCAGTCGTTGCTGACCACGACGTCGTAGTTACCCGGGTCGCTCATCGGATCGAATGGGTCGAGCGTCAGCGTACTGCCGGTCTCGCCCGGCAGCTGCACGCCATCCTTGCGCCAGCGGTACTCGAACGGCGGCGTCCCGGAGACCATGACGCTGAGCGTTAGCGAAGTCATCGGCGGACATACGTTTGCGCCTTGCGGGTGCGAGACGACGCCAGGCGGCTCTTCCACGGTCAAGGCGGCGCCAGCGCTCGTCGCGCTACCACAGTTGTTCATGACCATGACGCTGTAGTTGCCACCGTCGCCGGGAGCGACCGCAGCAATCATCAGCGTGTCGGAGTGTGCGCCAGGAATGTCGCTACCGTTGAACTTCCACTGATACGTCAGCGGCGCGGTGCCCGTCGCGGTGACGGTGAACGTTACTGGGTCGCCAATACAGATGAACTGCGCGACGGGGTCGACGGTGATCACCGGCGCTTCTTGCACCGAGAGGATCGCCGCGCCACTCGTGACGCTGCCGCAGGCACCCGTCACGATGACGTCGTAGCTACCGGCGTCGCCAGTACCCACGGGGTCGATCGTCAGCGACGCTGCGTTGGCACCAGGAATGTCGATGCCATCTTTGCGCCACTGGTAAGTGAGCGGGCCCGTGCCGGTCGCGGTCACCGTGAAAGTCACCGGGTCACCGACGCAAACGGTGGCGTCTGCCGGATCACCCGTGATCACGACTGGCTCATTGACGGTCAAGACGGCAGCAGCCGATGTCGCCGTGCCACAGGCATTCGTCGCGACGAACGTGTAGCTACCCCCATCAGCGGGACTGACGGGGTTGATTGTGAACGAGTTGCCGGTCGCACCGGGAATATCGGTGCCGTTGAACTGCCACTGGACGGTCGGCGTCGGGTCGCCCGAAGCGCTCGCGGTGAACGTCACCGAGTCGCCGGGGCAAGCCGTTATCGGCAGCGGAACGACGTCAATCACCGGAGCAGTCTGCACGACGAGCGCAGCCACTTGGCTGGTGTCGCTACCGCAGACGTTCGTGACCACAACGTCGTAGTTCCCCGCGTCGCCAACGGCCACGTTGTTGATCATCAGCGTCGAATTCGTCGCCCCAGGGATATCTGTCCCGTTGAGACGCCACTGGAAGCTGAGTGGGGCCGTGCCCGTCGCGGTGACGCTGAACGTGACGTTGTCGCCAGCGCACACGGTCATGCCAGCCGGGTCGGTCGTGATCGTCGGCGCCTCTTGCACCGTGAGCACAGCGACCGTGCTAGTCGCGTCGCCACAGCTGTTCGAGACAACGACGTCGTAATTGCCGCCGTCAGCGAGGCCAACGGGGTTGATCGTCAAGTTGGCGCTGGTTGCACCCGGAATCGGCATGCCGTTGAACCGCCATTGATACGTCAGCGGGGCGCTGCCCGTCGCTGTGACGGAGAACGAAGCCATGGCGCCAACGCAAGCGCTGGTGTCGACCGGGTTGACGGTGATCGTCGGTGCGGTCAGGACCGTGAGCACCGCAGCGGCGCTCGTCACGGTGTCACAGACGTTCGTAACCATGACGTCATAGCTGCCGGCGTCGGCCGTCGCGACGGGGTTGAACGTCAACGAACTGCCGGTCGCGCCGGGGATCGGTGTCCCGTCTTTGCGCCATTGGTACGTCAGCGGCATCGTGCCCGTGGCCGTGACTGACAACGTCACTGAGTCCCCTTCACAGGCCGTCGTATCGGCTGGATCGACCGTGATGGTCGGCGGCTCATTGACGGTGAAAACCGCACCCGCGGAAGTCGCCATGCCACAGACGTTCGTAACGACAACGTCGTAGGTGCCGGCGTCAGCAACGGAGACGGGGTTGATCGTGAAGGTGTCGGAAGTCGCACCCGGGATGTTCATGCCGTCCTTGCGCCACTGGTAGCTCAGGGGAGCCGTGCCAGTCGCAGTGACCGTGAACGTTGCTGAGTCACCGGTGCATGCGGACATGCTCTGCGGATCGGTAGTAATCGCAGGCGGCGTGTTGACGACCACGACCGCGGCGGCCGAAGTCGCGTCACCACACAGGTTCGAGACGACGACGTCGTAGCTACCCGCGTCACCAACGGTGGCCGCGGCAAAGGACAGCGACGAACCAGTCGCGCCCGGGATCGGCGTCCCGTCTTTGCGCCACTGATAGCTCAGCGGCGCGGTGCCCATAGCGGTGACACTCAGGCTCACAGGATCGCCAACACAAACGGTCGCACCCATAGGGTCGACGGTGATCGTCGGCGCCACGTTTACGACGAGGACTGCGCCCATGGAGGTCGCCATGCCGCAAACGTTCGTGACAACGACGTCGTAGGTGCCCGCGTCGCCGACCGACACGGGGTTGATCGTCAGCGAACTGCCGGTCGCACCGGGAATCGGCACGCCATCTTTGCGCCATTGGTAGCTCAACGGTGCGGTACCGGTCGCGGTCACGGAGAACATGACCATCTCGCCATGGCAAGCGGTCACGTCCTGCGGCTCTGTCATGATCGCCGGCGCCGTGCGCACGACGACCACGGCTGCCGTAGAGGTTTCGCTACCGCAGTGATTCGTGACAACCACGTCGTAGCTACCGGCATCGGTAGTACTCACGGGGTTGATCGTCAGCGAGCTACCGGTCGCGCCCGGAATCGGCGTGCCGTCCTTGCGCCACTGATAGCTGATCGGCGGCGTACCGGTGGCCGTGACGCTGAGCGACAGCATGTCGCCTTCGCAGAGCGTCGCGTCGGCCGGCTGCGCCGTGATCACCGGCGCTTCGTCGACGACCAGCGCGGCGCCAGCAGCCGTAGCCATGCCGCAGTCGTTCGTGACGACAACGTCGTAGGTACCCGCGTCAGCAGTAGACACAGGGTTGATCGTAAAGCTAGAACCGGTCGCACCCGGGATATTGGTGCCATCTTTGCGCCACTGATAGCTCAGCGGGGCACTGCCGGTTGCGGTGACGTCGAACGTCGCCATGCCACCCGCGCAGACCGTGACCGGTTGCGGGTGCGTCGTGATCGCCGGAGGCGTTCGCACGACCAGGACGGCCGGACCACCGACAGCACTGCCGCACAAGTTCGTGACCAGCACGTCGTAGCTGCCAGCATCGCCGGTCGCAACCGCTGCGATCGAGTAGGAGGCGCCATTGGCACCGGGGATGTTCGTCCCGTCTTTGCGCCACTGATAACTCAGCGGAGCGGTGCCCGAGGCGGCAACCGTGAAGGTGATCGGATCGCCTTCACACAGCGTGCCACCGGTCGGCTGCGCCGTGATCGTCGGCGGTGAATTCACGACCAGAACAGCGCCACTACTCGTGGCCGAACCGCAGTCGTTACTAACGACGACGTCATAGGTGCCAGCGTCGCCGGTGCCCGCGGGGTTGATCGTCAGCGAGGCGCCCGTGGCGCCTGGAATGTTCATGCCGTTCTTGCGCCACTGATAGCTCAGCGGAGCGCTGCCAGACGCCATCACCGAGAAACTTGCCGAGCCGCCGTCACAGATCGTGACGCTTTGCGGCTGCGAGTTGATGCTCGGACCGACGCGCACCGTCAAGACCGCCGGATCCGACGTGTCGGAGTCGCAGACGTTCGTGACGACAACGTCGTAGCTACCCGCATCGCCAGTACCCACGGGGTTGATCGTCAGCGAAGCCCCCGTCGCTCCCGGGATATTGGTGCCGTCTTTGCGCCACTGGAAGGTCGGCGTGGGCGAACCGTCGGCGGTCGCGGTGAACGTCACCGAGTCCCCCGCACAGACGGTTTCGTCGCTCGGGCTCGTCACGATCACTGCATCTGTATTCACTGTCAGGACTGCAGCGCCGGTCGTGATGTTCTCGCACGGGTTCGACACTACGCAGTCGTAACTGCCAGCGTCACTCGACATCGCCGGGTTGACGGTCAGCGTGTCGGAAGTCGCTCCGGGAATGTTGGAGCCGTTGAAACGCCACTGGTACGAGATCGGCGCGGTACCGGTCGCGCTGACGCTGAACGTCGCCGGGTGGTTCTCACACACGGTGAGATCAGCCGGATCGGAGACACTCAAGCTACAGACAACCGTGATCCACACTTCGCAGGTGGTCGAGGTCGCCGGCAGGCAGTCCATGCCGTCGGTGATCGTATAGGTGATGTGATACATCCCCTCGTCACCAGGGCCTGGCGTCCAGTTGAACGTGCTGCTGATCGGGGACAGCTGCGGGCCGGCCGGCAAGGACGGCGTCATCGTCGCGCCCGACGGCAGTCCGACAGCCGTGATCGTCATCGAGTCGCCATTGCCGTTGCCATCGCAGTCGGGCGCAGGCTCGCAGTCATCCGGAATGCCATCCGGCTCGCAGTCGAGTTCGGCCAAGTCACCGACGCCGTCCGCGTCGCAGTCATCGCAACACAGGGTCAGTTCCAGGTCATCGATGTCCCAAGCCGTGACGCTGGCGCCAGTACCCTGGAGCGCGTACGGCAGGATCTCGAACTCGAACGAGTCCGTACCGGAAGTCACGGCGAAGTTGCTGTCACTAGAGAAGTCGAACACTTGCTGCGACCAGGTCGTCGACGTTGCAATGTCGACCGACTGGAAGATCTGCGTGCCGTTCTTCAAGATCCGTACACCGAACAGCGTCGGAGGGTCGTTGGGACCGGAGTTACTGCCGGAGCTCGAACTCCAGATGTAGGTCGTCGGAGCCAAGTCCCAGAAGGTCATCCCAGTCAGCTGACCTGGACTGTCGATATCTACCGAGAAGCGGATGGCCTCGGGGTGATCCGCGACGAAGTTTGCGATATCCGGTGCACCAATACACATGGCGTCGCCAGGACTACCGAAACGGTCGTCGGTGCAGGAGTGAGCGCCGCTGTCGCGGTCCACGATCGACGTCTTGTCGACACTGCCCTGACACACGCCCCCGACGTCGGCGTCGAACTCGTGATAGTTCGTCGACGAGCCACCACTGCTCTGGGAGTAGCACTTGTTGAAGTCCCAAAGGATCGTCGCTTCGCTCGAGCAGCCTTCGCACTCGTCCGGGATGCCGTTGCCGTTCATATCCAACGACGAGCCAGCCGTGATGTCACAGGCGTCGGCGATGCCGTTCGCGTTGCAGTCCGGATCGCACGCGTCCGGAATACCATTCGCGTCGCAGTCATCGGCATTGGAGGTACCCGTCACCGTGAACGTGACCGGGTTGCCGACCTCGACGCTGAACATGTTCGTTGGAGAGATATCGCAAGTTGGGTCCGGCATTGGACCGGCGATCTTGAACTCGAGGTTGTCGATTCCGCCCGAACCGTCCAACTCGACCGTCGCTCGCGTCACACCGGCGATTCCAATCCCTGCAGCACCAATGACGTGGCGGCGTACACCGTTGCAGCCAGTCGCCATCAGCGGGAAAGTGCCGAGCAACGTGTTCGAGGAGTCGTAGAGGCGCAACGTCCCTGGCGCCTCGCTCGACTCCCCGTCGATCGTCGTGATCGCCAGGATCGACACGTCCGTTGGTGTAAACGGCGCGTTGATCGTCGTGAAGTCGAATTCGACCATCATGTTCTGCTCGGTCGCGTCGTCGGGGTCGTCAACGAGATTGTCGTTGTTACTGTCGACGAGGTCTTCGGCGATGATCAGAATGTTGTTCAGAGCGGTGTCGTTCTGGAACGGCGAGCCTGCAGCGCCGCCCGGCCCGTTCCCAGGCCCACCAAAGTCCTGGTGCGGCGTACCGAGATCCTGGTCACCCCCAGTCGGATTGGCGGAGTCGAAGATCAACGCCCGGTTCGGTGTTGGATCGCTGGGCAACTCACCATCGACGCCGATCGGGCCCACACCGGAGCCGCCGTCGTCTGCAGTCACGCTCGATAAGACCGTACCTGCTGGTAGAGATTGAAAGTCGAAGTCGATGACCGCGTTGATATCGGCAGCGACAGCGACGACCGGGAATAGCACGCAGAGTATCGGTAGGCAGAGCCAACCGAGGAACCGCTGAGCGGGACGTTGCATCATGTTTCCTCCATAACACCGGCAGAACGGAGACGGGATAGGCGGGACCGTCCCATGCACGCACAGGGGCTCCCTCGCTGCAGGAGAGGGAGCGCGCTCCATTCTTCGATGTCGGTTCGAGCCACATGGGCGTGACGGTGCGGCGGCTCTTGCGAGCCATAGGGCCATCACACCCTTCTCCTTACGTTTGTTTCTCCTCCGAATCGCGTTACACGCGATCACTCCGAACGCATCGCCGCTGCAGGGAGCCCAATCCCGATGCAGTTGCTCGTGATGATGTTCGAAGCCCTTGACGAGCCGATGGGCTCCCCAACTGGGAAGCGTGAGGCTCCTCGCTCAAGGGGCAATGATACCGACTTCCGCGCGTAATTGTCCAGCGCGCAGACAGGAGTTACGGCGCGGTTTCAGCCGTCACGGGAGTACCGGGGCAAGGCCGTGCCGCGACGCGATTCACCTGCGACGGATGCTCACCTTAACCCACTGCTTTGTTGGGGCTTACAACCGCAGCGGACGGCCCTGCGAGCGCGCACGTCCGGTCAAGTGATCGAACGAGATGGCAAAGCCGCACAGCAAGATCAGACCGGCGCCGAATATCGCCAGCGCAAACGCAAGATCTGTCATTTTGGAAAAACTCAGATCCCGCAGCAGATTGAGTCCGGTGCCGACCAATCCAAGCGTCACGATCGACACGCCAAAGCGCTGCGCCCACTGCGTCCAGACGCGAGAGATCCACAAAACCAGCCCCATGATCAGCGTCAAACGAGCCAGCAGCACCAGGACATTGAGCGCCGCCGCGCTGACGAACTCGGGGCGAAACGGTAGATACGCCGAGACACAAACGATGCCGCTGAGCGTCAACGGCCAGGTTGCAAACAGAAACAACGCCACCACGCCCCGGACGATGCGCCAGCCACTCAGCGGCGTCACCAACAACGGGTCGTCCTCGCGGCTCCGGCGCGTTGGAAAGACGGAACTGCCCACCAACGCAATGACCAGCGCCGCGGCAAACGTCAGGATCGATGTGATCCACCCCATCTGGATCGTGGGGTTGCGCGGAAACGGCAACGTATAGACCAGCACACTGGTCACAAGCAAAGCTCCCGACCAGGCGACGATACTGGCACTGGTGCGGACCAGAAAGTGGCGGACAAGGAACGGGCTGCGACCGCTGTGGCGTAAGAAGAAGCGCTGCACGGGGCCCAAGCTGTTGAGCACACGGCGCGCGAGCAACCACCCCTCGACTTGGGCATCCACGGGGGTACTCCCAGCATGGGCTTGCTCGAGGCGCTCCATCGACTCGCGGCGGACGTCCTCGTCCCAGCGCCGCGGCTTCGGCTGCCGCCTCAGATCGGGGACCAGCTGCCGTCGTACCCACCCCTCTGTCTCGCGCACGGCGTCGCGGTAGTACAAGACAATTGCAATGGCAAAGAGCAACCAGAGCACGCCCAACCACACGGGCTCGAACGTGTTCACGATGCCGCCCCCCAAGACGTAGAACGGAACCAACAGCAGCTGCAGCACCCATATGATGTCGTTGATCGGTCCCTGCTGCACCGCCGTGAACGCGCAGGCAATCCCCAGAATCAGGGCACAGAGGAACAGCTTGAAGAACACAGAGCGTCCCCAGGCAAACGGTGTCGCAACGACGAGGATGACCACTCGCGTCCATGTTTGCGCCGCGCCGTGACCGAGCGCGACCAAACGCAGCGCAAACAGCGTCGTCAGCGTCACACCCAGCAGCGTCGAAACGACCCCCCTTGCGACCACCGGCCACGGTATCGCGGCACTCTGCGCAACGGGCAGCGCCACGATCGGCAATGCCACGATTGCGACCAAGCCAACCAGCAGCAATCGTGCACTGATCAACGCGCCGAAAATACGACGCACGGTGACTGGGGTCGTCGCGAGTACCTCCAACATCCCACGTTCCTTCTCCTCCTGCAGCGCGCCAACGGTCATCGCCGGCACCACGAACAGCAGCATCCAAAACGCTGTCTGCAGGAAGATAGCAATCGCCAGCGTGGCAACCGCGCTGGGATCATCCGCGCCGCTGCGGACCTGGTCACTGATCAGCGTGCCGACGGTCAACCCGATCGCGACCAAGAACACCAGCTGCATCAGCATGAAGCCGCGCCCCGCCGTGACGAGGCGCAGCTCCTTGGCGACTAGCGCGCGCCACACTCTCGTCTTCGAGACGAAACTCACGACACGACCCCACGCGTCAAGCGCAAGAACCCCTCCTCGAGATCGAACGGTTCCTCGGTGAATCTGCTCAGCGCAAACCCAGCGTCGAAGAGCTGCTGCGAGATCTTCGCGAGATCCGGCGCTTCCGCTCCCAGCTCAACACGCACGTCTTCGCCGCCGTTTTGGATACTGCTCGCCCAACGGTATGAGCGGAGGAAATCCGCGAGCTCACCGTTACGCGGTGCCGCGTTGATTCGGATCACGCGCCGGTCCGCGACCCTCGCCTCGAGTTCTGCCAGCGTGCCATGGAACACGACACGTCCTTGCTCCAACACCAAGAACCGGTCGCAGACGTCGACCATGTCGGTCAGCACGTGGCTCGACATCAGCACAGTCTTCCCCATGTCGCCGAGCTCCTTCAAGAGCGCGCGCATCTCGACCCGAGCGCGTGGATCGAGGCCAGACACCGGTTCGTCGAGCAGCAGTACTTCCGGGTTGTGTAGCAGTGCTCGGGCCAACGACAAACGTTGCCGAACGCCAAGTGATAGGTTCTCGATCAACGAATGTCGAAGCGGGGCCAGGTCAACCAGCTTCAGAATGTCTTGGGTGACCGACGACACCTGCGCTTCGGGGATCTCGTAAATACTAGCGAAGAACTCGAGGAACGAGTCGACGCGTAGCTCTTCGTAGGTACTGAAGCGATCGGGCATGTAGCCGATGCGCCGCCGAATTTCTTGCGCGTCCTCGCGCAAGTCGATGTCACACATGGAAACGCTGCCGCCGCTCGGGTGCAGAATCGTGGCGAGGATTCGTAGCAGCGTCGTCTTGCCGGCGCCATTGGGACCAATGAGTCCGCACACTTCGCCGGGCTCCACTTTGAACGAAACGTCGGACAGCACGGGCCCGATCGAATATTCCTTCGACAAGTGCTGTACTTCGATCATGCAGTCGTGCTTTCGTCTCCGGCTGGGTCAATGCGGCGGGTGATCATCGCAATCTTCTTCTGCCCGGTGCGCAGCACAAACAATGTATAGGGCACGCTCCCGGCACCCCGCAGGCTACGCTGCAGCGCATTGGCGTCAGCTACGCCACCGCGAGTCTTGACTTCGACGATGCCGGCGCCGTGGTCTGCGAGCCAGCGACGGACTCGCCCCTCACGCCAGGGTAGGACCTCCGCGACGCGAAACGACGTGCACCACGGCGACTGAACGTCAACGGAGCCAGTCAACAGCCCCAGCCCAGGTGCCACCTCGGACAGTCCATGCTGAACCGCGAACTGCGCAAGCAGCTGCGCACGTTCGAGCGCTGCGTCGGGCTCGAACAGCCAAGCCCTCGCGGGCTCTACACTCGTAGCAACCGGCATTTCTCCGACCGTCGCCGGCCGACCGCGAACCGTCAACACCGAGTCGTTCAGCAGTAACGTCGCGCTGCGTGTGCCTGGCTCTTGCACCAACGCCCCACTCCACAGGACGGCTTGCACGAGGGTGCCACGATCGCTGATCAACTCGATTTCGGTTTGTTCCGGCTGTGGCAACTCGGCGAAATCGACACCAGGCCCAAGCTTGATCGCAACGGCCGGCTGTCGCTCGACCAGCTGCTCCAAGAACGTCGGATCTGGGCGATAGTCGCGGTAGTGCCAAGCCCGCCGGCGTTGCCCAGCCTCCTCGCGGCGGCTCGGGTCGATGTGCACCGCTGCGCTGCCGCAATCGAAGTCCGTCACGTCGGCCACAGACACCGTCGTCGAATGCTCGCCACCGGCTTGCTGCAAGTTGTGTTGACACATCCAAGCGCGGACTGGGTCGGCATCCACCGCATGCACGGCAGCGATGCGCGAGAGTTCCAGAGCGTCGCCACCAATGCCGCAGCAAAAGTCATGAACCGCATTGATTCGGGCAGCGCTGAACCGCGCGCCCTTGTGCCGAGCAACCCTCTGCGACGTACCTTGCTCCACGCCTGCAACGTCAGCAACAAATGCTACGTCGCCGGCGAATGACATCGCGTCGGGAAACTTGCGTCGAGCCTTGTCGCGGGCTCGCGTCAGCTCTAACGCGACGGTCACAAGTGCTGCCGGCCAACGCTTGCGCAGCCCAGCGATCGCCGCGGCGCTGCGCGGTTCGCAGCCAGCGGCGGCCGCACGCAACTCCGCGCAGTCGGGGCTGCAGACCTGTTGCCATGCCACTACTTCTGGGGATTCGGTTCGTTTGGCGTCGGTCATGAACCTCTTGCTACGTTGACGTCGTTCGCCCGCAGCGTACTGCAGCCCAATCAACACCGCGATGGGTTTCTGCACGAACCCGCACGTATCGATTTTTTTGCTTTGCAGTCGCAGTGACACCCTGACTACGATGCCGAGAACCAACCGCTTCCGGCAGCCAAAGGATGCACCCGCGATGATCCCCGACTTCACGCAACTGGCGCTCTATCCCGACTCGACCGAAGACAATGCCGAAGCTACGACCGCGGCGGCAGCGCAGCAAACGGCGCTGCGGACGCCCGAAGGCATCGACGTGCAACGACTCTACACAGCGTCCGACATCGACGGGGTGCCGTACATCGACTCGTTCCCGGGCTTCGCGCCGTATCTACGAGGCCCCTACCCGTCGATGTACACCAGTCGACCTTGGACGATCCGACAGTACGCCGGCTTTTCAACTGCCGAAGAAAGCAACGCCTTCTATCGTCGCAACCTCGCCGCTGGGCAAAAGGGTCTCTCCATCGCCTTCGATCTGCCTACGCACCGCGGCTACGATTCCGATCACCCCCGAGTGGTCGGTGACGTCGGTATGGCGGGTGTTGCCATCGATTCGATCTTGGACATGCGCACGCTCTTTGCCGGGATCCCCCTCGATCGCATGAGTGTCTCAATGACGATGAACGGAGCCGTGTTGCCAGTGCTCGCGTTGTACATCGTCGCGGCGGAAGAACAGGGTGTCGCACCGGAACAGCTATCGGGCACGATTCAAAACGACATCCTCAAAGAGTTCATGGTCCGCAACACGTACATCTACCCCCCCACGCCGTCGATGCGAATCGTCGCTGACATTTTCAAGTACACCGCTGAGCACATGCCGCGCTTCAACAGCATCAGCGTGTCCGGGTATCACATGCAGGAAGCCGGAGCGACGGCAGATCTCGAACTCGCCTACACACTGGCGGACGGACTCGAGTACGTACGCACCGGCGTTGACGCCGGGCTTGCAGTCGATAGCTTCGCGCCACGGATCTCCTTCTTCTGGGGAATCGGCATGAACTACTTCATGGAAATCGCGAAGCTGCGTGCAGGCCGCCGCCTCTGGGCCGAGCTGATGGCGCCGTTCGCGCCCAAGAACCCGAAATCGCTGGCGCTGCGCACGCATAGCCAAACCTCGGGCTGGAGCCTAACGGCGCAAGACGTCTACAACAACGTCGTCCGCACCTGCGTCGAGGCTATGGCAGCCGTGCACGGACACACTCAATCGCTGCATACCAATTCACTCGATGAAGCGCTCGCACTCCCAACCGACTTCAGCGCCCGGATTGCTCGCAACACGCAGCTGGTCCTGCAGCAAGAATCCGGTGCGTGCGACGTGATCGACCCTTGGGGTGGCAGCTACTACGTCGAGAAACTCACGGATCAACTGGTGCGTCGCGCCCGCGCGCACATTGACGAAGTGGAAGAGCTCGGCGGCATGGCGCGCGCGATCGAGAAGGGCGTCCCGAAGATGAAGATCGAGGCGGCCGCAGCGCGTACGCAGGCGCGCATCGACGCGGGCGAGCAAACCGTCGTCGGCGTCAACAAGTACCGCCCCGAGCACGACGAGCCACCCGAGGTCTTGAAGGTAGACAACGAGTCGGTCCTACGATCGCAGCTCGAGAAGCTGCAGAAGGTCAAATCCGAACGCGATCAGGCGCAGGTGGACCGTGCGCTCCGCGCGCTCTCTGACGGCGCCGCTGCCGATGGCAACACGCTCGCGCTATCGGTCGCCGCGGCGCGCTGTCATGCGACAGTTGGCGAGATCAGCAGTGCGCTGGAGGCAGTTTACGGTCGCCACCAGGCGGAGATTCGCCTGATTACTGGAGTCTATGGGAAAGAGACCAGCGCCATGGCAGAGCTGGATGGGATCCGCAGTCGGATCGACGCGTTCGAGCAGCGTAGCGGCCGCCGCCCCCGGATCCTCGTCGCGAAGATGGGGCAGGACGGGCACGATCGAGGGCAGAAGGTGATCGCGACTTCGTTTGCTGATCTCGGCTTCGACGTCGACATCGGCCCTCTGTTTCAAACGCCGGAAGAGGCTGCCCAGCAAGCTGTCGAGAACGATGTACACATCATCGGCGTCAGCTCGCTCGCGGCGGGTCACATGGCACTCGTGCCAAAGCTCCTGACTGCGCTCGCAGACCTTGGACGCAAGGACATCCTGGTCACCGTCGGTGGCGTGATCCCGCCGCACGACTATCCAGCCCTCGAGGAGATGGGAGTCGCTGGCATCTTCGGTCCTGGAACCGTAATCACCAAGGCAGCGGCAGCACTGCTCGATCAGCTGGAAGATCAAGGAAAACGATGACCGTTCGCGTCGGCATCTTCGGCAATGGGTTCGCGCGCAACGTCGTCTTGCCATGCCTACGACACGTCACTGGCGTCGAGGTCGTTGGCATCGCCAGCCCCACGATCGAGCGTGTGCAGGAAACAGCGACTGAGTTCGGCATCCCCATCGCAGTGTCCGACCACCGCGAGCTGTTGCAACGAACCAACTTCGATCTTGCACTCATCATGACCCCGCCCCACCGCCATCTCGACCAGAGTCGAGATGCACTGAAAGCTGGTTGCCACGTCATCTGCGAGAAGCCCACTGCGATGAATGCGGCGGAGAGCCTGGAGATGCAACAGCTAGGGGCTGCGCACGCCGACCAGATCAGCTTGATCGATCATGAGTTACGCATGGACCCTCGCCGAATCCAACTGCGCGAATGGGTCAAAGCTGACCACCTCGGAACCGTCCAGCATGTCACGTACACGCTGCGTTCGCCATCCCTGCGGGGCCCGCGTGAATTCGGCTGGTGGTTCGATGCCGAATGCGGCGGTGGCGCACTCGGCGCGCTCGGTTCCCACGCGGTGGATTCGATGCGCGCTGTGTGCGGTGAAGTCACCAGCGTCCGTGGTCATCTCGAAACGCTGACCAAGGAACGACGCGATGCTGGCGGTATGCTGCGTGAAGTTACCGTTGACGAGCTGGCCAACGCGTGGCTGCGCTTTGAGTCCGGAGCCTTGGCGACCATGCATATCTCGATGGTCGAAGGGGAACGGCAACACACATTCGCGGTCGCCGGCAGCGATGGTGTGGCGAGTGTCGAGGAACAAGGTCCTTTGCGGGTCGGCTTTGGCGACGACGCTTTGGCACCTTACGAAACAACCGACGAGCTGCCTGCAAACGCAGAGCTGCAGATCCCCGACACCGATTGGGCGCGCAACTTCATCCGACTGGCGCGCGCTACTGTTGCCGCGATCGAGAACGGATCCACGCAGGTAGCCGGCGCTGCGACGTTCGTCGACGGTCATCGCACGCAGTTGGTCCTCGATGCGATCCGCTCCTCGCATGCCTCTGGGAACTGGGTCAACAACCTGTAGGCGGTCCGGCACGAACGATTGCCTACGTCCGGCACAACCGTGCTGTTCGATCCGACAACAACACAACCCAACAGTCGCTTCGGAACCGTCCGACATACGCCGCTGGATCCCCTCTGCGCCTCAAAAGAGGCGGTGCGCACTGGCGACTCTGTTGCTGTCTGGCTGCGCACTCGGCTCTCGCAACGAAACATGCCGTCCACTCGTTGGTCAGACTCATCGGTGACCGCCCCGACATTCGTCCGTCGGGGTTTCATGAAAGCCGGCCAGAGCCGAAGAAACGGAGGACTCCATGCGAACGCGTTGCCGCTACTGGGCTCTGGTCATCGCAGCACTCGTCTCCGGATGCGCCACGACAGCACCGGCGCCAACTCGGCCAGCGCGAACTCTGCCAGCGCGAACTCCGCCAGCGCCCCGGGTCACTTCACTGGAAGAGGTTGGCGTACAACAGGAGGACCCCGCGCGATTAAGAGAGGGACTCAAAGCACAGCTGCGGCGAGCGCTCGAGGAACCGGCTCTGGTCGTGCGCGACAGTGGCGATAGCGGGATTCGGGGACGCGTAGTCGACCGTACCGGCCGTCCCGTCGGGGGTGTCACGATCCGCGCCATCCCGCTGGCTTCAACGCCAGATGCGACGTCCCCTGAGGCGGAGAATTTCGATACAAGACTCGTCGCTCGGCAGCAGTACTTTGGTGCCAGCCAGCTCGCTGACGCGTTGCTGGCTCGTGTGCAATCGGCGCGGGTGTACTTGCACGAGACGCGGCAGTGTACGACCGACGCCAACGGCCACTACCACCTCCGGGGACTTTCGCCGACACGACTCTACGACGTGATTGCGCGACACCCGGGCTGGCACTTCCACCCACTACGCTCTATCGCTTCCGGCCGCTCGGTCGGCGCTTTGATTCGTTTCCAAGGAACGCCGCTGGTTGCCGTCTCCATCGATGTCACCAATGCTGACGGCAGCCGACCGGAAGCGGCCCAGGTGACCGCGATCCCAACGGCGTCTACGCCAACCGACCGAGAGCGCGGCATCTTTCGACAGTGTGACTGGACGCCGCAACAGCGACGCATTGACTTGGCACCTGGCAGCTACGTGATTATCGTCGCAGAAGCTTCCACCGAGAACCGCCGCACCTCTCGCCAGCGATTCGAAGCGTCGCTAGAGGGACGGCACCGCCCGTTGAAGTTCGTCTTACCCGACACCGCGACACTGACGGGACGAGTCGATGTTCCCACGGACGAGGCGCTGCGAGATTCGATGCACGTGCGTATCCTTCGAGTCGACGATCTCCAACATCCGACGGGACTCTGGGATCTTGCGACCAGCCCGACAGCGGTCTTCGCGCACGCCGCCCACGAGTTCGAGTTTCGGTGCACGGGCCTGCAAGCGGGAACCTACACCGTCGGCGTCCAATGGCAGGGAAGCAATAGGCTGCTCGCTACCAAGACGGTGCTGTTGCGGGGCGGCGGCACCGAGATCTCTCTTGCCGTGCCTCCACTAACCCCAGCCAGCTGCCTGACAATCGCAGCCAAAGACGCCGACGACGAGCCAGTACGAAACATATCGGTCACAGCACGCTATGAGATACTGGACGGATCGCGCACCACGATGCACTCTGCGCACATCGCGCGCCCTGACGGCGACTGTTGGGTGCCGCTATTGCCACCAACTCTGACGCAAGTCGGCGACATCTCTCGTCTGGAATTGACAATCGAGAGTCCGCTGCATGGCCAGACGGTAGCGTCCTGGAGACCTGGTTGGGCCCAGGAAGTTGCGTGCCAGTTCAAACGTCCCACGATGCTGCACGTGCGCGTTTCTGGACCCACCCAGTGGCCGCTCCAAGACTTTGCAGTGACTGTCATGAAGTCCCTGTCTATCGTTGACCCGCTGACGCATCCAGTTTCGGATGTGTTCGACGCCGATCAGCAGTCACAGCAGATGGGACCTGACGGTCGCCAGACCTTTCTGTGCTCCGGTCCCGGCAAGTACCGCCTGGTGTGGACAGTGAAGACCGGCAACGCGACGCTGCTCCTCGAGGACCAAGCAGTCGTCCTGCAGCAAGGCAACAACACGCAACTGCTAACCATGCCGGCAATGCACAGCCTCCGTGTGCAGACTCGGTTGCCACAGGGCACGTGCTTGCAGCTCGAGCCCGTTGCCGGCGGCGCCACGAAGCGTTCACGAGTCAGCGCGCAGGGCGCTGTGACGTTTCGCACACTCCTTGCCGGTACGTACTTCGTGTCCGCCCTCGACTCGCCCCACCGCATGACGATCGTGGTACCGCGCGACAGGAGTGTGGCTTTCGCACCTGAACCACCGAATGCGGTACTTGTTTCGGTGTTCGACCCTGAGGGCGGCCTCGCACTAGCCGGTTTCGCCGACGGCGACATCGTGTGCAACGCCAATAACTACGAGGTCCATACTGTTGAGACGTTGTTGCGCGAAATGCATGCATCGCGTTCGGCCCGCAGGAAACTGCGCGTCTTCGTCCGCCGCAATGGACTGTGGTTGCACGACCGGATCGACGTCTACGAACGACTGCTGCGACCGGAACTACACGGAGGATCGTTGACGGCCATCACCTACTGAAGGCCTAGGAAACGCGATGAGTTATCAGAAGTTCGCGGTTGAGCATCGGCGCCAAGACAACGGCGTTGGTGTCTAACCTCCGGGCTGACAGCAGTTACGACAAGTGCCTTGGGTGACGTAGTCTGTCAGTCTCGGGCCCCGCAAGTTCTCGGGGCCCGTTGGCCGATATCTGAAAGGAATCCCAAAGGAGCCTTTCAAATGATCAGCCGCATTGCCTACGTCGGTAGTCTCGTCCTCATCGCCATTGGCGTGTTCTTCTGGACGCTGCAGCTTGGGGACGTAACCCCGCTCGAAACCTATGCGGCACCGCTCGATGACGATGCCATTGCCGAGAACACCGAGCAACAGCCCACGGCGACTGCCATCTTCGAAGCACTGCCGAATCCGACTGAGGTCACGCAGATCACGATTGGCGTCGACGGGGGGCTGGCAGCAGATGCGCCGCTCCGTCGAGCTTCGGTGCAAGCAGCACTCGAGCTGGTCACCGCGCAGATCAACGAAGCCGGTGGGCTGTTACGCAAGAAGCTGCGAGTCGTCGTCGCCGAACCCGCAAAGAAGGACGATGACACCGCGAGCATGTTGCGCAAGTTCGCTGCGCTCCAGACACTCGCGGTTTTTGCGTCCGGCGACATTGGACCGACACTTCCCCACCTCGATGCCGATCAGCGCGCGCCACTGCTAATGCTGGCGCCCTCTTCGAGCAGTAACACTGCTGACGATCCCAGCTACCTCTTCCGACTGGCCGGGCGTGATGAGTTTGCGGACGAGTTCCTCGTCGCAGAAGCCATGGCGATGACGTCGAATGTCGCGCTATTCATCGAGGACAGCGCTTGGGGACGAGAGCGCAAGGCAAGCCTCGTTGCAGCGTTGCAGCACGAGGGCGCAAAGCCCGTTTCGACGCAGTGGTTCAGTGCCGGCGCGGCCCTTCACGAACAGCTCGACGCGGCCATGGCCGCGGGCGCCGGCGCCCTGGTGTTGGCAGCGAGCGCGGACCAAGCGAGTACCTTCATCAACACCATGATGGGCACGAATCATCGGCTCCCAATCTTTGCCCACGGGGCGCTGGCTGGTGGAGACTTCGGCGGCGCACACCGCGAGGCACTGCAGGAGATCGAACTCTACTTTGCGCAGACCGAGTTCGGGTCGAGCCTGCAGCGCAAAGAACTGTTCAGTGAGTACCGGCGACTGCTCTCCCGCGACCTGCCTGCCGCGGTCGGGCAAGACCCTACGGGGTTCGCCAACGCCTATGACCTGATGCATCTCTTGGTGCAGGCTATCCAGGAGTCACACTCCTGCGACGCAGAGGACGTTCGAATCGCACTGGGCAACCTCGTGCAACACGAGGGCCTGATCAAAGACTACGAATCGCCGTTCGCGTCCGACGACAACAACGCCCTCGGACCCGACGACTTCATTCTGTGCCGCTTCGACACCAAGGGTCGTGTTCGGCGACGCTAGTCGTCGCCGCGCCGAAAACGACTAGAGGCGCACTCCGGTTTCCTTGGGATGGTGCGGGTCCGTCACCGGCGTCTCCGGCTCCCACTTCTTCCCTGTGCGCATCCCCTTGCGAATGTGCTTGCGAGAGTCCTTGGCGCGTGCCTCGTAGCTCTTCGTAGCCGCACGCAATGCAGCTGCGATAGCCGCACTGTGGGGACCGTCAGCGTGCGCGAGGACCTTGCCTTCGAGTCCATAGGCGTCGGGTGCCACAACGAAGATGCCCCCACTCTCGGCACCAACGACACCGATCTGCGTCAACTCGGCGAAGTCGGTCACCCGTGCGAAAGCAAACGCACCGACGAACTCTGCACTCCAGGCTAGGGTCGCGACGCTCTCTTCGAGAGCCGCCAACCGCGTAGAATCGACGTCCGCAACGACGACCAGCGGCTGCAGATCACACGAGGCTGCGTTCAACCCTCTGCGCAGGTCTGCAAGATACGGAAGGCTCTGCTTCGCCGCGCTATCGGTGCCTGGGTAACGCTTGGCGATTTCCATCATTTTTGTGACCATCGCCTCGATTTGCGCTTGCTCGGTCGGACCACCAAACACCATGCCGGGGCTCCGACCACCACGCGTGATCTTCTTGCCACTGGGATCCAAGATCGCGAACACACTGTTCTCGAGCTCGCCGCCGCGTCCGCGAAAGATGTTCGCCAAGAACTCTCCCTCGGACTTGCTCTCGTAGGTCAACGCGCGAATACAAACGAAGCTCCTCGAAGCAGCGACAACGCTGTCATCGGACAGGAAACTCCTGTCCATGGCCTGCTTCCCCGGTCACCAAACGCCAGGCACCTGACGACAATGCGGTGCCGCAGAAACCAGCAGCACGGGGCGTTGCAGCCGCTTGGCTTCGGCCAAACCACCGGCCACGGTGCCGTACCAGGCGATGCGTGCGCCCGCTTGCGGCTCGACGCGTTCTGGCCGCGGAGGGCCGCCGCGTCCCCCTCCCGGCGGTTGCGCCCATGAATGGCTGTTGAGGAGGCCGAGAGCGCTGAGAGCGAGGAACAATATCAGGAGCTTTTGCGACATGGCGGGCGCGATCCTTCCAGGGTGTAGGTACTGGATAAGGACTGCACCGGCGCGGCCGCAGTACACAGCCCGACGCTCGATTTTCGGTCCGGTCGATCCCGCGCACCATGCGGACCCTCGCCAGAACGTGTGAGATTCCGCACGGAATGGCGGATCAGCGGCAATCTCGCGGCCGATTCGCGCTCGCATTGGAACTTTTTGGCGGCTCTCCGGTCGGTTGATTTATACTGGTCCGACGAACCCCGGGACACCAATGGAGTCGTGTGAACATGCAAAAGGCATTGATCGTCTTCTTCCTCTTGGCCGTTGGAATGGCGTTCGGATTTCTTGCGGGGCGCGAGACCAGTGCGCCGCTACCTCCGCCCAGCTTCGACACGCAATTCGACACCCCAGAGGTTGCTGACGCTGCACCGGTGACGAACCAGCCGGTGATCGCAACGGAAGAGGCCGCTACCACCGCCGGCGTCGAGCCAGCCGCAGCGCTGCGCATGGCGCTGGCAGCGATCCCTGAAGAGAGTGCACCCCGCGGCCACGGCGTGATCTCTGGCCAGATCAAAGACGACGACGGCGCAGCCCTCGCCAACGTGCTGGTGCGGGTCGTGCCCAACAGCTCGGTACTGCCCGACGCTCCGAAGGCCAAAGACGATGAGCCGATCGACACGGTGATCCTCAACTTCGCCAAGTACGCACGCATCGTCCGCGGCGGCATGCGGACAGCGACGACCGACGGGGAAGGTCGCTACCAGATCACCGACTTGGCCGAGAGTTCGATCTACGATCTCGAAGCGCACCGGGAAGGTTGGTCTTTCAGCACCAAGCGCGGTGGCACCCGGGGTCGCGCGCCGGGAGACACGATCGACTTCGTCGGCCGACAGGTCGTGAAGGTGCCGATCCAGGTGACGTTCGCCGACGGCACCGTGCCCCCGCACGCGTCGGTGCGCGCAAAGCCAGTCGAGGGCAGTAAGACCGCCAAGACGGGTCGCCTTGCTTGGAACCCAGATCGAACCGAGCTCGAGCTGCGCCCGGGCACGTATGTCTTGACCGCCACGGAGAGCAAGACGCGCGAGTTCAAGTCGGAGGAAGTGGAGATCACGGTCGAGCTGGGCGTGATTCCCGATCTCGTGACGCTGGTCTTCGTCGAACAACCCGGCATACGCGGGCGAGTGAGCTTCGCCGACGGCACCGAGCCCGACAGCGTGACCGTTCGGATGGTTGCAGCTGAGAACGGCAACGCCGCCACGATCGACGAGCTTCTCGATAGCAACAAGACTCGTCGCGCACGCGCTTACAGCGGCTACGACTTTCGCTTCATCCCGCTGGATCCGGGCACCTACACCGTGGGCGTACAACACAATCACAACAGTCCGGTCCTGGCGCAACAGACCGTTGTCGTCAACGATGCAATCGCGTTCGTCGATCTCGTCGTACCCGTGTTGCAAAGGGATGATTACCTGGCACTACGCGTGCTGTCGCCGAGTGGTTCCTTAGTCCGCGACTACAGCGCAACGCTGTCGTTCGAGCTGGCCTCCGGAAGCCGCCGTAGCACTTCGACTGCGATCAAGAACGACGACGGTTCTCGTCTCCTCCTCGTCGCGCCTCCGCGAGGGACCCAGCCCAGCGACATCGTCGGCGCCAGTGTGAAGGTGAGCTCGAAAGAGTTCGGCACGAAGACCGTCACCTACTTGCCTGGAGAAACCGCAAGCCTCGATGTGGCCTTCGAGGAGCCGGCGCGGTTGCAAGTAACGATCGCTGGGTACGTCGGCAGTGGCTACGAAGACAAACTGACTTTGCGGGTCACGTCGCCGTCGTCGAACGAACACGAGTACTACGGCCGCTCCAGCTATTCGTACTGGGGCGGTAGCGGCAAGAGTGTCGACGAGCATGGGAGCCGAGAGTTCGGACCGCTCGAGCCCGGCGAGCATACTGTGATTCTGAGCGGGCGCAGCGAAGGGGGTACGCGACGAGAACTGGCCCGGCAGACCACTCAGGTGACCTCCGGACTCAATCACACGACCATTGCGATCCCGGCGTTGTATACGCTGCGCGTGCACACGGAACAGGCCGCCGGCACACGGGTGCGGCTGTACAAGCTTGGCGACGGGAGCTTCTCGCAACGCGTCAAAGTCGACTCGCAGGGCCTCGCCCTCTTCGACACACTCGTCGCGGGCGACTACAACTTGTACGCAGCGGACTCGAGCAATGGCGCCCAGATGACGGTGCAAGTTCCCGCGCAACAAGACGTCACCTTCACGCCAACACCACCAAACGCAGTCCTTGTAACGATCACCGGACCGGGTGGCAGCCTCGAGGAAGCAGGCTTCGTCGACGGTGACATCATCTACAGTGCTGGCAACGAACCGGTTGCCGGGCTGACCCAGCTCCGCGGTGAAGCGCAGAAGGTCGCTGCCGCAGAGGCGCGGTTGGTGTTGCAGCTCAGGCGCGGCAGTCGGCAAATGGAGCTGGATATCGACCCCAGTATCGTGCTCGGCAATCAAAATCGTGCAGGTCGTTTCGATTCGATCCACGCCGAGTAGTCTCGTCGCTGGTCAGCGAGCGCGGCGCAGCCGGGTTCTGCGCGACGCGTTCCTTGCAACGCCGCCCCGTTTGTGGCTGACTGCTCGGCATGACGCAATTGACTCTCGACGACTACGAAAACGGCGTTCGCCGCGGTGACCGCGCACTCCTTGGACAAGCGATTTCGCTGGTCGAGAGTTCACGACCCGAACACCGCGACCTCGCCCTCGAGCTGCTTGCGCGGCTGTTGCCGGCAACGGGCAATAGTTGGCGCGTCGGCATCAGCGGCGTCCCTGGAGTGGGCAAGAGCACGTTCATCGAGGCGCTCGGGGGAACGCTGACGGCTGCCGGCCACCGCGTCGCGGTATTGGCGGTCGATCCCAGTAGCCAGATCTCCGGCGGCAGCATTCTAGGCGACAAGACGCGCATGAACGCGTTGTCGACGAACCCAGCCGCCTTCGTGCGGCCGTCGCCGAGTCGCGGTGTCCTCGGTGGGGTCGGCTTGCACACGCGCGAAGCGATCCTGCTGTGTGAGGCGGCTGGCTACGACATCGTGTTGGTAGAGACCGTGGGCGTGGGTCAGTCAGAGCTCTTGGTTTCGGAGATGGTCGATACCTTCCTTCTGTTGGCGCTGCCACTAGCCGGAGACGAGCTTCAAGGGATCAAGCGCGGCATCCTCGAGGTCGTCGACGTCGTTGCCGTCAACAAGAGCGATGGTGAATTCACGGACGCAGCAAAGAACGCGCGCCAAGAGTTGCAGGCGGCTCTGCATATTCTGCGAGGCGGAGACAATGAGCCTGGAGTTGCGTGCTGTAGCGCGCTCCACGGAGACGGGATCGAAGACGTATGGGCGTTGGTCGCCAAGCACCGCGAGCACGTCGAGCGCAGCGGTACCTTGGCCGCGACGCGTGGCCAGCAACAGCTGCACTGGTTGTGGTCGCAGATCGAGGCACAGCTCGCGATCGCCGTGCGTGCAGATGCGAAAGTTGCGGCGATGTTGCCCGAGATTGAGCAGCAAGTGCGGGAGCTGCGCTGCGTTCCGAGTCAGGCAGCGCAGCGGATCCTGCACACATTCCTCGGGTTGTGACGCTGCGCTGCGCAGCGCTTCCGTCCCCGGGCAGATGCCTGGGTGGGAACGGGCACCGCTCTTCCGGGTCACCCGCCGAACGGATACAATACGGGCCCGCGGCGCGCGACCACTAGATTTCGCGGGACGTTAGTAAGCATACGTGGGCCACAAACGTGCGCCCCACCAAGAGCCGCAGCAAGCAAGTCCTAGCAAGGAGAGTCGTCCGATGCTCAAGCGCACCTCGATCCTGATCGTCGCGATTCTGCTCTCTCCAATTGCCACAGCAGACTTCAACTTCCCGGACTTCTCGAACCCGGCGGGTTGGGGCTTGGTCGGAGACAGCGTGATGGCCGGCAACGGCTTGCACATCGACTTGACCCTGCCGCAGGCGAATCAGTCGGGCGCGATCTGGTCTACTGCGCTCCACGACATCAGCGGCGACTTCACAGCGACCCTGACATACGCTGTCGTCGCCCCTCCAGGCGCCGACGGGATGGCGCTTGTGATCCAGGCAGTCAGTCCCAATGAGCTCGCTACGGGACAAGGCGGATTTCTCGGCTACAACGGCATCGCCGGAGCAATCGCCGTCGAGCTCGACATGTACAACAACAGCACTTTCGGTGATCCCAACGGCAACCATATCAGCCTGCATCGCAATGGTGATGTGATGGCCACCGGCGAGGTCGCGACGAACGCCAACGTGGGAGCCATCAACACTCTGGGACCGCACACTTTGACGCTCGAGTCCGTGGCAGGCGTCTTGAACGTCTACTTCAACGGAACGACGCCAGTGCTGACAGCACCGATGAACATGGTTGCCGAGGTGGGTGCGCCCTCGGCCTACATTGGAGTTACCGCGGCGACAGGCGGCTTGTTTCATCGCCACCGCTTATTGAGCTTTAGCTTTTCGACGGGCAGCGGGCCCGTCGGTCCCGAGCTGATCCGGGGCGACTGCGACGATACCGGAAGCGTCAATATTGCTGACGCGATCTGGTTGTTGGGCCATTTGTTCCCGGCAATGACGCCGAACACGTTGAACTGTGAGAGCGCCTGCGACGCCAATGATGACGGCGGCTTGAATCTCGTCGATGCGGTCGCGATTCTGAACGCGTTGTTTGGCACACCGCCCGTCCCGTTGGTTGGGCCTGCGACCTGTGACGTCGATCCGACCGCCGATAGCCTGTTGTGCGCCACGTCGAACTCCTGCCCGTAGGTCACGCAGCAGCGCACACCTCACCGGAGTAGCCCCATGAGTCTGTACTACGCGGCCGCGATCCAGGTCGACCATCCCAACCCGCGCACGCGCGAAGAGATGGCCACGAACACCTCGCGGATGTTGGCACTGCTGGAGCGCGCTGTTGAAGGGTACCGCCCTTTCCACGACGTACGCTTGGCCGTTTTTCCAGAGTTCGCCCATGCTGCGCCCGCCTACCCCACGGCCGAAGAGATTCTCGAAAAGCTGGCAGTACCGATTCCGAACGAACACACCGAACGGCTGCACAAGGCCGCGCGGAAGCTAGGCGTGCACATTCAAAGTGGGAGTTTTTTGGAAACGGACGCGCGTTGGCCCGATCTCGTCTTCAATACGACGTGCTTGATCGGCCCAGACGGGATTCTGTCACGCTACCGCAAAGTGAATCCTTGGATCCCATGGGAGGTGCACGCGAGTCCACACGATGTCGCGAACTATCCCGACGATCCGTTCCCAGTGACCGAAACAGAATTGGGGCGACTGGGCGTGGCGACTTGCTACGACTGGCTATTCCCCGAGGTCACGCGCGAACTGACGATGAAGGGCGCCGAAGTCCTGATTCGAATCTCGGCCTACATGGACCCGTGGGGCGCCACGCCGCCGACCGACTGGTGGACCGTCGTGAATCGTTGTCGCGCCCTCGAGAACTTGGCCTACGTAGTCGCCGCCAATCAGGGCGCATCCGACGGCAAGTACCCGCCCTTTAGCTGGCCCGGGGGCAGCATGATCGTCGACTTCGACGGGCGCGTTTTGTCAGAAGCCCCTGCGGGTCCTGGAGAACGTATCGTGATCGCCCCGATCTCGATCGAGACGTTGCGCACCGAACGCAGGCGCAGGGCCGGCCACGCGATGCCGATGCACCTGCGCTCGGAGATCTACACGGAACAACGTGCCGCGCACTATCCACCCAACGGTGACCCGGGGGCGCGCCGAAGCGACGCGCTGACCGAGAGCATCGAGGCCCAAAAGCGTAAACGCGGCTGGTAGCATCGGGTGCCGCGCCGGTTCAAGGGGCCGGCAACGGTCCGCGGACGCCCGCCACGACCCTGGATGAGCGATTTCCGGGCCCCATCAGGACTCCCCTGGGCGGCCTCTTTCCCCTAGAATGCCAGGTCGCCAACGAACCCAGGGGAACAAGTGATGCAGAAGATCGAGCCCTACCAGCCCAAGAACAAGATTCGAATCGTCACGGCCGCGTCTCTGTTCGACGGGCACGACGCCGCGATCAACGTGATGCGTCGCATCATTCAAGCTTCGGGCGCTGAGGTGATCCACCTCGGCCACAACCGCTCTGCCCACGACGTCGTAACGTGTGCGATCCAAGAGGATGCGAACGCCATCGCGATGACGTCATACCAGGGTGGACACCTCGAGTACTTCAAGTACATGCGTGATCTGCTGAACGAGCGTGGCTGCGGTCATATCAAGATTTTCGGCGGGGGCGGCGGCGTGATCCTGCCAGACGAGATCAGCGAGCTCCACGACTACGGCATCACGCGCATCTACAGCCCTGACGACGGGCGCGAGCTCGGGTTGCAAGGCATGATCAACGATCTTCTACGACTCAGCGACTTCCCGACGGGCTGCAACCTCAACGGTGAATTCGCCGATCTCGACAAGAAAGATCCCAAGGCGATCGCAACGCTGATCTCGGCGGCGGAGAACTTTCCCGACGAGGCGGCTGCGATCTTGGCCGACGTCGCGGAGCGCGCGACGCATGCAACTGCGCCAATCCTTGGAATCACTGGGCCGGGTGGTTCCGGGAAGTCATCGCTCGTCGATGAGATCGTGCGGCGTTTCGTCGACAACTTCGACGACAAGACGCTTGCTGTCATCTCGGTCGACCCGTCGAAGAAGAAGACCGGCGGCGCGCTGCTGGGAGACCGCATCCGAATGAACGCGGTCAGCCATTCCCGCGCCTACATGCGTTCCCTGGCAACGCGTGCATCGAATGTCGCGCTTTCGAAGAACGTCAAGGACGCCCTCAACATCGTCAAGGCTGCGGGCTATGACTTGGTGATCCTAGAGACTTCAGGAATCGGTCAGTCCGACACAGAGATCTTGGAGTTCGCGGACGTAGCGCTATACGTAATGACGCCCGAGTACGGCGCGGCAACCCAGCTCGAAAAAATCGACATGCTCGATTTCGCTGACGTCATTGCGATGAACAAGTTCGACAAGCGTGGGGCACTCGACGCACTACGCGATGTAAAGAAGCAGTACCAACGCAATCATCAGCTGTTCGACGTGGATCTCGACGCGCTGCCCGTCTATCCGACGATCGCGTCACAGTTCAACGACCCTGGCATGAACCGCCTGTATCGCGCACTTCTGGAAGGCATTGCCGCGAAGACGGGAACGGTGTTCGCAATAGACGCTGACTCGAGCAATGAGCCCGACAAGATGGAGATCATTCCACCGAGTCGAGTGCGCTACTTGTCAGAAATCTCAGAGGCGATCCGCAACTACGATCGCTGGACGACCCTTCAGGCAGGCGTTGCCCAGCAACTCTTCAGTATCGATCGTACGATCGACACGCTGGCCGAGGGATCAGGGCACGAGGCAACGCGCGAACAGCTCGAGGCGGTGCGCAAGGAGACAGAACTGAAGCTCGACGGCGACTGCCGCCGCTTGCTCGACGAATGGCCGGCGAAGGCTGCCGAGTATCGAAGTGGCGAAGCCAGCTACACAGTTCGTGACAAAGTGATCCGCGTCGCAACGCACACGGAAACACTGTCTCATTCACAGGTGCCGAAGGTGTCCTTGCCGCGGTTCGAAGCGTGGGGCGACCTACTGCGCTGGATGCTTCAAGAGAACATCCCCGGTGAGTTCCCGTACACAGCCGGGGTCTTCCCGTTCAAGCGCGAGCAAGAAGACCCGACACGCATGTTCGCCGGCGAAGGCCCACCGGAACGGACCAACCGTCGCTTTCACTATGTGTCCAGGGGAATGCCCGCAAAGCGACTGTCGACCGCCTTCGACTCGGTCACGCTGTACGGGGAAGACCCCGACGAGCGCCCAGACATATACGGCAAGATCGGCAACTCGGGAGTTTCGGTCTGCTGCCTCGACGACGCCAAGAAGCTGTACTCTGGATTCCACCTGACCGATCCGACTACCTCTGTGTCAATGACGATCAACGGTCCTGCGCCGATCGTGCTGGCGTTCTTCTTGAATGCCGCGATCGACCAGGAGTGTGAGATTTACATCAAAGAGAACGGCCTGGAAGCTGAAGTCCAAACGAAGATTGCGGCGATCTATGGCGACTCGCCGCGTCCGACCTATGAGGGCGACCTCCCCGAAGGCAACGACGGCTTGGGGTTGTTGCTGCTGGGCGTGACGGGTGACCAGGTGTTGCCTGAAGAAACCTACGACAAGATTCGCGCTCGCACTCTGACAGCGGTACGGGGGACGGTGCAGGCAGACATCTTGAAGGAAGATCAGGCGCAGAACACCTGCATCTTCTCGACGGAGTTCTCGTTGAAGCTGATGGGAGACGTCCAGCAGTACTTCATCGAGAACAACGTGCGCAACTTCTACTCGGTCTCGATTTCGGGCTATCACATCGCTGAAGCTGGCGCCAACCCGATCACACAGCTCGCGCTGACTCTGGCCAACGGGTTCACCTACGTCGAGTATTATCTCGCACGAGGCATGGACATCGATGCGTTCGCGCCGAACTTCTCGTTCTTCTTCTCCAATGGAGTCGACGCGGAGTATTCGGTGATCGGTCGCGTCGCTCGGAGGATTTGGGCGAAGGCTCTGAAGCAGCGGTACGGCGCCCGTGCTCGCTCGCAGAAGTTGAAGTATCACATTCAAACTTCGGGTCGCTCGCTACACGCGCAAGAAATCGACTTCAACGATATTCGCACGACGCTGCAGGCGCTGTACGGAATCTTCGACAACTGCAACTCGTTGCATACGAACGCCTACGACGAAGCGATCACGACTCCGACAGAAGACTCCGTGCGCCGCGCCCTGGCGATCCAGTTGATCATCAACAAAGAGATGGGGCTCGCGCGCAACCAGAACCCGTGGCAGGGATCCTTCATCATCGAAGAGCTCACTGATCTCGTCGAGGAGGCTGTGCTCGCTGAGTTCGATCGAATCACCGAACGCGGCGGCGTCCTCGGTGCGATGGAGACGATGTACCAACGCAGCAAGATCCAGGAGGAGTCTCTCTATTACGAGTCTCTCAAGCACTCCGGTGAGTTTCCGATCATCGGCGTCAACACGTTCCTTTCGTCGAAGGGCTCCCCGACAGTTCTTCCAGATGAGGTCATCCGCTCCACCGAAGAGGAACGCGAGACTCAGATCAGGACCGTGCGGCAGCTCCACAAGCGCAACCCCCAAGAAGCCGCCACCCACATCGCCGCCCTGCGAAGTGCAGCCCTCCACAACGGCAACGTCTTCACCCAAATCATGGAAGCCACCAAGACCTCATCCCTCGGCCAAATCACCCACTCCCTCTTCGAAGTAGGCGGCCAATACCGCCGCAGCATGTAACCCCCCCCCGCCCCAACCCTGGGTCAGGGATGGCCCGTCTCTTGCTATTGCCCGTCGGCGGAGCGGCTCCTCCAAGGGAGGAGCTCGATGACGGCACCGAACCCGGTGTTAAAGAACGCGAGCATCTTGAACTCGCGTAGAATCCACGAAGGGCGTCACCACTTGCGACCGGATCCGGTCGTCAACGCACTCGCCAAGTACAGTCTCGCCTATGCAGCGGAGCGCTTCGATATTCTGCTGTACTCGCACTGTTCACTTTCCAACCATCAACACACCACAGGCTTCGACCCCCACGGGCAACACCCGCTCTTTCGGCGAGAGTTTCACTCCCTGATGACACGTTCAGTCAACTGCCATCGGGGAACATCCGAAGCCAAGTGGAGCCCGAATCGCAAGAGTCCGGTGATTCTGTGGGACGTTGAATCGGTCCTCGACGAAATAGCCTATAGCATCGCGAACCCATGCCTCCACGACCTAGTAGACTCGCCCGAGGAGTGGCCGGGCTTCATTTCGACAATCGAGAGACTCGCCGGCCCACCGGAATGGGTCCGCAGGCCTTCAGTCTTCTACGACCAGAAAGGAGACCTGCCTGAGCTCGTACAGCTGCAGTTCGTGAAGCCTCCCTGCGTCGCAGATTGGAGTGACGATGAGTATCGTGCGGAGATCGTTCGCCGTGTCGATCAGAAATGTCGCGATGCGAGGGCACAACGCCGGCGTGAGCGCAGGACTGTGGTCGGGCGGGTCGCAGTTCTCGACGCAGACCCGTCAGATCGTGCAATGACGCCACTTCCGCTCGGGGAGCTAAATCCCCGCGTAGCCTGCAAGTCCGTCAACTTGCGCATCGCTATCCTTCTATGGCTGAAGTGGTTTCGACTAGAGCATCGAGAGGCAAGAGTTGCCTTTGAGAGCGGTGAACGAGAGGTAGTCTTCCCATTTGCCACCTATTGGCACGTACTCCGCTACGGTGTGAACTGCTCTACTACTGGCCCACCCGCAACGATGTAGATCGTCAGCCACGACCGCCCCACAAACACGCAAGTATTGCGTGTACGTAGGTGGTACGCCTGCTCAAGAGACTCACCGCCCGGACTCGGACCAGGACACCGAAGTCGTCCGGATACGGCCGCCCAGATTTCACTAAATCGCGCCACCGTCAGGCACAATTCTCGCAAAAGCCCAGGTCCAGGCAGCCAGCACGGAATTCACCGACTTGCCGACCTCTCCGACCCAGGGTTAGGGGTTAGGGGTTATTGGCGTTCGCCTTGGGAAACTTGTTTGCCTTCGATGATTGTGGCGATGCAGTGGGTTGTGTACTCGAAGGGGTCGCCGTCGTAGAGGGCTATGTCGCCGTCTTTACCGACTGCTAGGGATCCAACTCGATCGTCAATTCCTAGGATCTTGGCGGCGGCGATGGTGATCGTCTCTAGCGCACCTTCCAAACCCAGACCGTTGGCGGCGGCGATGGCGGCTTCGAAGAGGACGACGCGGGTCTTGGGGACGTAGCCTTCGTAGTGACTCTGCAAGGCTACGGGGATGCCGGCGGCGCGGAGTTTGGCAGCGGTCTCGAAGCTGAGGTTCTCCGCCTCGCCGGTCGAACGCTGCATGCTTGGATGCAAGATCACTGGCACGCCGGCTGCCTTGATGGCGTCGCGGACTACGTAGCCTTCGGCACAACCGTCCAGCCACAGCTTGAAGCCGAACTCACGCTGCAATCGTAAAGCAGAGGCGATGTCCTGAGCCCTATGCGCTGTGATCAAGACGGGGAGCTTCCGATCGAGGGCGTCGACGAGAGCGTCCAAACGCAAGCTTCGTTCGGTGGGCTCCTCGGCGTCAGCGTCGGCGCGTTTCGCGCGATACTCCTGCGCCTTGACGAACTCAGCGCGCAGCAAGGCGACCATCTTACCGCGAGTTCCAGGGCTCGCAGCCGCTTCGTCCTTGCGGGCCGATTGCGCGAGAGTCGCCGTCAGCGCTGCGCGCTCGACGATCACGGCCTCCTCGACCGTGTTACCGGTAGTCTTGACGATGATGCTCTGTCCCGTGATCAGCTCACCGGGCGCGTGCCCCGTGTGAACGGTAGTCACGCCAAACCCGCGCACCCAAGCCACCAACTCCTCGTGCGGATTGTAGGCATCGAGTGCCCGCAACTCCGGCTGGATCGGTTCGGAACGCTCCAGTTGATCTTGGTCACCTCGCGGGTTGTTGTAGATCCCCGCAACGCCAACCACAGAATGTGCATCCACGAGTCCAGGCGTCACGACGGCAGCCTCGAACACGCGAAAGCCCTCGGGGATCGCGACGTCGCCGCTCTTCCCCACCGCAGAGATCTTACCGTCACGGATCACAACGACGCCATTCTCGATCGGTGGCCCCGCCATCGTGTAGACCTTCGCCCCGCGGACAGCGACCTGAGCAAACACACCGTCACTTGGGCAGAGACCAGCGCAGCTGAACATGACGACGAAGGCCCAAACCCCGGCAGCCCTCCAACGTTCCATGTGCCCTAGCATTACTGACCTCCCTGGTTCTGATTGTGGTCAAAGCAACAATAGTACGGACTTTGATCATGCCCAGCGCCATAGCCACCCACCGCATAGAGACGATCATCCGGATCGCTACGGTCGAAGACGCGCTCGCCCTCGACCCAGGTCTCGAGCACTTTCGTGTAGACGCTCAGAGGGTCTCCGTCGAGCACGATCAAGTCGGCGTCCTTGCCAGCGGTCAACGAACCAATTCGGTCGTCGAGCTCCAACATCTCAGCACCAGACAGCGTCAGCGCGCGCAATGCGGAGGCACGCGACATCCCCGCGCGAACCCCGAACGCCGCCATGCGAAAGAACAACCGCGAGTCCGTGATCCAGTCATCGGTATGAAACGCGACCTTCACACCGGCCCGCTCCAAGATGCCGCCAGTGCGCATGACGAGATTGACGGCTTCTAGCTTCCCTCCAGGGCTATCGAGTAGGATGATCGAGCAAGGTGCCTTCGCCGCTGCGATCTCGTCGGCGACTTTCCAGCCCTCGCTAACATGATGGAGCACGACGCGAAAGTCGAACTCCTTTGCGAGGCGCAGCACCGTCATGATGTCGTCGTGGCGATGCGTGTGGTGATGCACGACTTTTCGCTTCTCCAAGATGTCGACCAGCGTTTCTAGTCGCAGGTCACGCGGGGGTAGCTTCGTCGGGTCACCGTCAGCCCGCCGAATCTTGTCCCGGTACTCCTGCGCCTTGATGAACTCTCCCCGCACCATCGCGGCTGACTTCCCACGGGTACCTGGAAATGGCTTCAGTCGAATCGAATTCGTTCCGTTCGCCATCTTCACGCCACCCATGGGTTCGCCACGATCGTCCAGAATAAAAAAGTCATCGATCGTCTTCCCACCGCGCAACTTCGCATACAGCGTCTGACCACTCAGCAGGTGACCGGACCCCGGCATGATGTTCAGAGTCGTCAGCCCCCCAGCCAACGCACGCTTGAAACCAGAATCGTGAACATTCAGTGAGTCATAGATGCGAACGTCTGGCTGAATTGCGGCGCTCCCATCCGCGCCACCGATACCGCCGATATGACTGTGCGTGCAGATGAGTCCGGGCATGATCGTCTTGCCGGTCGCGTCGATGCGGCGCACTCCCTCACCAGCGGGCAACACAACTTCGTCCGCCGGGCCGATCGCCACGATCTTTCCTGACCGAACGATCAGCGTGCCGGAGTCGATCGGCGCCGAATCGATCGGCAACAACCTCGCCCCGGTCCACACTGTCCAGTTCTGCTGAGCGGGACACAATTCGCTCGAGAACACGCCCCCGCCGAGCACGATCAGTGCGGCGGCAAAGCAGCGACGCAGTCGCGCTACAAACCCTGGCATATCTTCGGACACGGGACCTCCTCGTTTTCAGAAATGGATCCAAGCAAGGAGGATAACTGGAGTACCGAGAATCTGTTGCCAAAAACGCCCCGGCTCGCTGCGAAACTGGATGTTACTCTTAAGCAAGTACCGCCTGGTTTCTCAGCAACGGAGTGTCGCAGTGCCCAATTCCGATAACACAAGGGCCCGAGTCCTCATCGTCGACGACCAGCCGCTAAACGTCGCGGTCCTCGAAGAGCTCCTCGAAGAACACGATGTCGCCACGGCTTACTGCGGTACCGAGGCGCTCGAGGAGTTCGAGAGCTTTCACCCCGACATTGTTCTGCTAGACGTAATGATGCCCGGGATGTCGGGCCTCGAAGTCTGTCAGGAGATTCGGCGGCGTGAACAACCCGGCCAGACTGTGGTCGTGTTCTTGTCCGCCAAGGCGATGCCAGAGGATGTACAAGCTGGCCTCGCTGTTGGCGCCAACGACTACGTCACGAAACCCTTCCACCATTTCGAGATCCTCTCGAAGGTGGAAGACTATCTCGCTGCAAAGAACAAGGCGTAGAGCACATGGCCCGCAAGATCCTCATCGTCGATGACCAACCGCTGAACGTCGCGGTGTTGGAAGAACTCCTCGAGGATGACTACACGCTGGAAACAGCGAACTCAGGTCAAGAGGCGCTCTCCAAGATCGCATCGTTTGCGCCCGATCTGATCTTGCTCGATGTCATGATGCCGGGAATGTCTGGCCTCGAAGTGTGTCGTGCGATCCGCAGCGACGCCCGGTTCGCTGGCGCAGTTGTGGTCTTGCTGTCCGCGAAGGCTATGAAGGAAGACATCGAAACGGGCCTGGCTGCCGGCGCCAACGACTACGTAACGAAACCGTTCGGCCATGCTGAGATTCTGGCCAAAGTCGAAGAGTGCATCGAGTCTCTCGCCTAGGCCACGCCCAGCTTGCTTCTCGCTAGCCCTGCCCTACTTCGCCGCTTCCTGTGCGGCCCGCACCCGGTTCTTAGCCCCGGCACCCTTCTTCTTCGGCAACTCGTTCTCCAGCAAGAACGCGTACGAGTCCCGAATGTAGTCCGACGGCTTGCCCTCGATCGTCGTCAGCAGCTGCTGCTTGTCCTTGGTCCCGCGCGTACAAGTCCATCGCGAGATCAGTTCGAGGTATAGACACGTCGGGTCAGCTTGCAGCGGCTCGATGCTGAGCTCACGCGCTGGATCCGAAGCCGGGTCCTCGGCGTCCAACTTGTACTTGATCGAGCACGACGCCAAGGCAGGATCCGCACCCAGCCACCCCGCCGGCGCACGTAGCAGCGTGTCGCGGATGTAACCCGCGCCATCGCCACCTCCGGCCGAGCAGTGAGCTCGTATCCGGGTTTCAGCCAAGACGTTGTGCCACTCTCCATCCAGCGCCTCGAAGACGGCTTCCGAGGTCGCATCGAAACGCTCCTGCACCTCCTCCAACGAACCTGGCCAAGGGTTCGATAGGTACAGACGCATCGGGGCCTGCAGGCCACGGCTCTCGACAGCGAACTGAAACACCTCGCGCCCTTCGCTACGGCTACAGGCCAACCCACACGTGTCCGCCTGCTGACCGGCGCCCGGCTCATTCTTGTACAGAAACGAGATGTCGTCGAAGCCGAGTCGATCACAGACCGCGGCGTGGATCCGCGCCGCCTCATCGCGCGGTACGTGTCGCGGAGGGCCGAAAAGGTAGGCGAACGTCACCGATCTTGGGTTGAGAGCTTCAGTTGCCATGATTCTGTTGCGCGTTCCTCTCGTCTACAGCTTGCTGCAAGCACAGTCCGGGCTAGGGAGCACCACGAATTCAGAGTGAGTACTCCTCTGTCTTGATCGGCTGTTTTCGGACGGTAGAGCAGCCAAAACAGCAGGCGATTTCGGGCCTGATCCATCGCAGCCAAGTCGCGCGAACTACGCGATCTAGGTGCTCTCAAGCGCACCCACGCCTTTAGCCGAATATAATAGGACACGAGAGGGTGTGTTTCCGGCTAGCCCGCCGGCCCCTGACGTCGACTGAAGGCTGACGCTGTGCCCCAGCCACCGAGACCGCTGTACCGGCTCGAGGAACTCGAGCCGCGGTTGCTGCTGTCTGCCGACATCGTGGGATTCCTCGCCGAGGCGGCTCTGATTGCGGAGCAGCCGGTCGCCGGAGACGCTACGTCTATCGATTCCCGCGGCTTCCCTGCAGGATCAAACGGTGAGACTGCTCAAGACCACCGACAAGAGGTCGCATTTGTCGACACCTCGATCCAAGGTTTTGAGCAGCTGGCTGCTGACATTGAAGCAAGCGATTCGGGCGCCAGCGTTGAGATCATTCTGCTGGATTCGAGATTGGACGGTCTGCAACAAATCACAGACGCCTTGGTGCAGCGAAGCCAACTCGACGCTGTCCACATCTTCTCCCATGGCAGCGGTGAGGGACTTCAACTCGGCTCGCGCTGGCTCTCACATGACACGATCTCTGACGCACGCGAACAGCTCTCGCACTGGCAAACCGCGCTTCAAGCTGACGCGGACATTCTTCTGTACGGTTGTGACCTAGCCAGCACAGAGACTGGACGCGCACTCGTCGAAACGGTTGCGGCACTCACCCAAACAGACGTCGCCGCAAGCGCCAACCTCACCGGCAGCAGTGGGCCCAGCGATTGGCAACTGGAACACGCCATTGGTGCCATCGAGACAGGTACGGCAGTCAACACCCACGCTGCACTTTGGTCGGGGACTCTCGACATCACGAGCAACCTCCTGTTACACACGACATTCGACTTCGATGTCACCGACTCGAGTGGAAACGCCTACGATGGATCCTTGACGAACGGCGCAGCAATCAACAACGCCGCCGCAAGGAATCGTGTTGGCGCCGGAAAACTAAGTCTCGATGGGTCGAATGACTATGTAGATCACAGCGCCCACGTAGCGTCCTTCGACAACCTCACAGAAGGCACCATCGCCGCTTGGGTCTACGCCGACACCGCCGGCTTCCAAACCATCTTCGAGGCGTCCGACTCCGGCGATACCGACAATCGCGTCGTGCTCGAGCTGGGTTCTAGTGGCGAAGTCCGCTTTGCTGTGCTGGAGGGGTCCGGAGAGTTGGACGTGGAGACCGCCGCCGGTGCTGTAGCAACAGGTACCTGGACGCATCTGGCGATCACCGTCGACTCTGCACACGGTCATCGAATCTACATCGACGGATCGATGGTCCAAACGGGACTTACGTACTACGACGGCGCAGCCGGCGACGACCCCTTCTTCGACGACGTCAACGATCTCGACTTCCTTGGTTGGGGCATCGACAAATACAATACATCCACACTGGGTACGCCCTTCGACGGGTTCATCGACGACGGTCGTGTCTACGACCGAGCGCTCACCTCCGACGACATTCGCGAGCTCTACGCCTTGGCGCCGTCCACAACGGCCGCCAATACACACGAGCTTTGGCTGACAACTGAAACCGCCGTCATGAGCAGCGGAGCCCCTGGACTCAGCGACTGGAGCGGCGGTGAGTTTCTGCAGTTCACGGATCCTGACTTGTCGTTCTCTCCGACGGACGGGTCTTTCCACTCACTGTTCAACCTCGATGACTTCGCTGTCGACGCCGACGCTCGCGTTGCCGCAATCCACTATGTTGGCACGAGCATGAACGTAGGAACGAACACGATTGCGCTCCAGCAAGGCGACGTCCTTTTCGCGACCGTCAACTCCGAGACTCTCAACAACTCAGACTTGAGCACTACTGCCGTCGAAGCGCACGAGATCATTCTATTCGAGCCCGACACACCGGGAGACTACTCCGCCGGTACGTTCAGCCTGCTGATCGACGGTGAAGATGTCACTGGCATAGGTTCCAACGCGTTTCACGGGATCACGCTGGTCGAATCCGCAACGACCATCGGGACAACGACGACGATCGACGTCGACGCGGGCGACTTCCTTCTCGTCAACAACATTGCCAACGACGAAGTACGACGCTACCAGCCGGGTACGCTTGGCACGACCTCGACTGGTACGGTGACGACAATCCTAGACGGTAGTGACGCTGGCATAGACCTCGACGAACCGATACGCGGCCTGGAATTGATCGAGGCCTCCACGACCATCGGCAACGCAACTCTAGTACCGGGTCAACTGCTTCTCAGTCTACATGACGACGACAGCGACGTCGGCGGGATCTCCACCACTCGTGACGACATCTTCGTCGTCAATATCACGGACGCCGGCACGACGACGAACGCCACAGCGGCCGCGTTCTTTGAAGGCGACGACGTCAACCTGAACACCAGCACTTGGCAAGAACAACCATGGGCCTTCAGCCTGCGCCCGTTGATCCCCACAGATATCGTGTTCGATTCAGAATCCAGCTCTGACGCTCAGGTCAATACCTATGTCACGCTCGGACAAACCACGGCTTCGATCGCTGCCTTCGATGATGGCGGGTACATCGTCGTCTGGGCTTCGGATGAGCAAGACGGTAGCGGGATGGGCATCTACGGCCAACGCTACGATTCCGCCGGCAACACCAAAGGCGCCGAGTTTCTCATCCCGAGCGAAACGACCGACGAAGAGATTCGTCCCTCGGTCACGACCTTCTCCGACGGCGGCTTCGCTGTTGCTTGGCAGGACCAGCAGTCCGGCGTTCGCGCTTGGACCGACGCTCGTGTCTTCAACGCCGATGGCACCGCCGCAACTTCAGACTTCCAGCTCAGCCCTGGCACCGACGGCAACGGCGAGGGCTACCAACCGAACGTCCTCGCTCTCGATGCCGACAACTTTGTAGCTGTTTGGAGTAACGAGACAGGCGGGACGACTTACGACGTCGAAGGGCAGATCTACGATCGCACGGGATCGACCGTCGGCTCACAGTTCACGATCGGTTCACTTGGCGTCGGCGCAGCAATGTTCTCGTCGAAACCAAGCTCCGCGCTTCTAGAGGACGGCGGGTTCGTCACGATCTGGCGCCACTACGACGGTTCCACCTTCACGACTCGAACGCGCGTACTGAACTCCGACGGATCCGCACGTTCATCGGTGATCACTCTAGGGGGTGACTCTCGAGGTGCGATTGCAGGACTCGCAAACGGTAACTTCGTTGTCACATACGGTAACGGCACGGCACTGAAGGCCGTCGTGTACGATTCTACCGGCTCCGTTGTCACGTCGGAGTTCGACGTCAATACCACGGCGACGGCACTGCCGTTCGAGCCGAGCGTCACGCGCTCTGACGATGGTTTCGTCATCGCGTGGCGCTCCGACAACGGTGACGGCAGCGGTGCAGCGATCTTAGCGCAGCGCTTCGACGCAGCCGGCAACAAGGTCGATGGCGAGGTCGTCGTGAACCAAACGACAGCCGGCGCCCAAGAGTGGCCCGTCGTAACAGAACTCGCGTCCGGCGCAGTAAGAGCAGCCTGGGACGACCCAAACATAGACGGCAACAGCACCGCAATCGTCTCGCGTGAGTTCGCGACCGGCGACGCGACGGTCGCCGAAGATGCCGATCTCGGCACTTTCGTCGCCGATGCGCTCGGGGTCCTGGACCCGGGATCCAACGAAGTGCACACGTTCACGTTGACCGATGACGCTAGCGGCCGCTTCGCCATCGGTCGCGACAACGGAAAGATCACGGTCGCAAACCCGTCGCTGCTGGACTACGAGACCGACACCAGCCACAACGTCACCGTGCGTGTAACGGACTCGACTGGGTTCACCTACGACGAGGCATTGAGCATTGCGGTGACCGCCGTCACGGAAGTGTCTGGCATCGTCTACGAGGATGTCGACGGCGACGGCGATGTCGGTGACGACGGTGTCGGCAGCGAGGGTGTCACGGTGCACCTTTACAGCGACGGTGGTGACGGCGACCCGGACGGCGGCGACGATACCTATGTGACCAGCACGAAAACGGGCAGCACGGGTGCATACTCGTTCGGAAGTCTCGCCAACGATACCTACTGGGTCGTCGTCGAATCACGCACCGTCGCGCCGACCGCAGGCCTGAACTCACTGTACGCCCAGGGCGATGTCTGGGCCGACCAGACCTACGGCACCGCCAACAGCGTGACCTACAATGGCAGCTACTCGTACTCTGGGTCTGCCGGCACCGTTTACGGCGGTCAAGAAGGAGACGTCGTTGACGATGCTTCTGCCTTAGCGACTGCCGAGCACGTCATCCGCAGCGTGGTCTCCGGCTCTGACATCAGCGGCGTCAACTTCGGCTTCAGCTTCAACGTCATCACGAACACCAACGATGCCACGAACGCAGACTCGTTCACGACCCTCGCTGCCTGGGCGGCGTTCGACGCGGGCGACAATGCTATAGGAACAGACCCCGACGGGTTCTCTGAAGCCATTTTCGATGGACGGTACACGTACTTCATCCCCTACTCGAACGGATCGAACTTTCACGGCGAAGTACTCCGGTATGACGGGTATCTGGATCCTAAGGACGTGAATGCATGGTCAACGTTCGACCCCGGCGCCAACGGCGTCGGCACGGATCCGGATGGGTATTCCGGGGGCGCCTTCGACGGTCGCTATGTCTACTTCGCTCCCTACCACAACGGTGGTGATGAGCATGGCGAAGTCATGCGTTTCGACAGCTATGGTGAGTTCACGGATGTAGCGGCTTGGGACACGTTCGATCCTGGTGCCAACGGAGTCGGAGTCGACCCGGACGGCTACGAAGGCGTGGAGTTCGATGGCCGCTACCTCTACTTCTCGCCGTGGGATAGCGGTACCGGGAGCCACTCCGAGGTTCTTCGCTACGACACAACTGCAGACTTCAGTGCCACAGGATCATGGCATACCTTCGACTTCGTCACCGCCGGCGTCACGAATCGTGAAGGTTACGACGGACTCGAGTACGACGGTCGCTACATCTACTTCGTTCCCTTGAGCGACGACGGCACCGAGCACGGCGAGATCGTGCGGTACGACACGACTGCTTCGTTTAGCAGTGTGTCTTCGTGGGACGCCTATGATCCTGGGTCCAACGGTGTTGGCAGTGACGCAGACGGCTACTCCGGCGCTACGTTCGACGGTCAGTACCTGTACTTCGTCCCGCTTGACAACGGAGCGAGCCAGCATGGCGAGGTCCTTCGATATGACACAACCGGCTCGTTCAGCACGGCCGGTTCTTGGAGCGCCTTCGACCTCGACGCTGGCGGTCTCGGTGGCGACGCCGAAGGCTTTCTGGACCCCACGTTCGACGGTCGCTACGTCTACTTCTCTCCGTTCGACGACGGATCCGGCTACATCGGCAACGCGGTTCGCTACGACACCCAAGGAACATTCAACAGCATTGCCTCCTGGGCCGAGTACAACCCCGAGGATCAGGGCCTTGGTGACGATCCCGTCGGCTACTGGGGAGCGGCGTTCGATAATCGCTACGTGCTGTACTCCCCGATCACTGACAGCGGAGGTAGTCGCCACGGCGAAGTGTTGATCTTCGACACTCTCTACCGGACAGCCGGCCAGGGGTCAATGCGGCAGTTTCTCGAGAACAGCAACGCGATCGTCGGCGTGCAGTCGAGTGAGTTTGCAATACCAACCAACGACCCTGGCTACAACGGCACTGGGAACGGCGAGTACACGATCGATGTCGCGTCGGCACTCCCCACAATCACCGACGCGGTGATACTCGATGCCCAAACTCAGGACGGCTACGGCAGCGTCCCGCTGGTCGAACTCGACGGTACGGTGGCCGGTGGGACAGCGAACGGGATCTACATCACCGCAGGAAGCTCAACCATCCGCGGCTTCGTGATCCAAGACTTCGATCAGAACGGGATCCTGATCGAGACCGCGGGTGGCAACACGATTGAGGGCAACTATATCGGCACGAACGTCACTGGTGCCTCGGACTCCGGGAACAGCGTACACGGCATCGCCATCGCCACTTCTGGAAACACCATCGGCGGAACGAGCGCCGCGACGACTCGCAACGTGATCTCCGGCAACGATGCCAACGGGATCCAGTTCACGAACTCCAGCGCGACGTCGAACAACGTGTACGGCAACTACATCGGCACGAACGCCGCTGGGACGAGTGACGTCGGTAACACGCAGGATGGAATCTACTTCGCCGCCGGTGCAAACAACAACAACGTCGGTGGCACGCTTGCCACCCAAAGAAACGTCATCTCGGGCAATCTCAACGATGGCATCGAAATCGTCGGCAACACAACGCTGATAGCGATTCACAACAACTACATCGGTACCGACTACACGGGACTCATTGGCGTCGGCAATGTGCGCCATGGAATCGTGCTGTACAACGGAGTTCATGATGTAACGATCGGCGGCATCGGCACGGGCAACGTCATCTCGGACCAAGGAAGCTCTGGCATCGTCATCGACGGTAACAGTGACATCACGACCGCCGACAACATCATCCAAGGCAACCTGATCGGAACCGCGTTCCGAGGCATCCTTTGGACATGC
>JBCCHQ010000032.1:0-40914 GCA_039028735.1 Planctomycetota bacterium
GACATCTGCGGTGGTGAGTTCACGGACTTCGCTGTTTCGATCAATGTCTTGGGACCACCATTTTTTCAGGCCCTGGGCATCGACGACCGCGCCACCAACATCCCAGGCTCCGTAGACGGGGCTGCTGGCGGACTCGTCATCGACCAGAGCGGTTTCTTCTTCTTTCCGAACAACGAAGAACACGTGATCATTCGGACCTACTACCTGGCCGATCCGGGGACCGCGGGAACGACGTCGACGACAGCGATCTGCAACATTGTCGGTAACCCTGTTACCGAGTCGATTGTCGTCTGCTGCGGCGGCGCGTCGGTACCGCTGGGTCCGAACCTCACCACTGTCGACGGCATCGTTACCTACGTGACCGCTAGCGACCAATGGAACTTCAGCGGCGCGGCTGTGGCAACAGCCTATGACGGCGTGACCGGCGCCTGCCTAGTGGGTTGTACCCAAAGCGTGGATTTGTTCGTGGGACAGACCGCTGCCAATACAACGTTCACGGAGGGCGCCGGCTTCACGATGGCGCTGACGTATGACCCGACGTTCGTGTCGATCACAGCCATCGATCCGGGCTCGGCCATCACGAGCCTCAACGCCGGTCTTGGGCCGGATGTCTTCATGACCAACGACACCGGTAGCGGCGTATCGATCCAAGCCCAGAACACCGCGCTACCGATGCTCCCGATCTTTCCATATGAACCCGATCTGAGCTCGTGGGGCGCTGGAGAGATCGCCGTGACCCTACAGGTCGCGGTCGATACATCCTCATTGATCGGTGATCCGATTGGGACCAGTACGAACTTGCAGTGGGGAGATGCTGGCGACGGCGTCGCAAACAGCGTCACGGTCATCTGCCCCGACCGCAACTTGATCCCCCTCGACGCCATCGACTTGCTGGATGTCACGATCGACATCGTCGCGTTCTTCGATCCCAACTTCGTGCGTGGGGACTGCAACGACGACGGCGCCGTCAACATCGCCGACGCGATCTGGACGATCAGCGGTTACCTCTCGATGCCACCGCTTGGACCTGAAGGGCCGTGTGAATCGGCCTGCGATGCGAACGACGACGGTGGCATCGACATTGCCGACGTGGCCTTCACGTTGACGTACCGCTTCCAGGGAGGAAGCCCTCCACCGGCACCGTTTCCAGCATGCGACCAGCAGGCAGGAGCTCCTTGCGACAGCTATGCGAGCTGCCCGTAGTTGCGTCCATGCTTCCTGAAACGCTGACTATTCGAATGGGGGCGCCCAATCTACAATCGCGCCGATGCGAAACGCGACCGCCAGAGCCCCAGTAAGATCTATCGGCGAAGGTAGCCTACGGGCCACCTTCGCCGTAGTACTCGCTGCCACGAGCCTTGCGCTCACTGCCGCCGGCTGCACGTCGTCGGCCCCAGACTCAGCAGCTGTCTACCTAGCAATCCTTGCCGCCGACGGCGATCCACGGTCGCTGGCGATCGCCAACGCTTTGCAAGATGAGGCTGACGCTCGCGGCATCGTCATTGACATTCAGATGTGCAAGTCAGCAAAGCAACAACGACGTCTCCTGCGCAAGGCTGGGCTGCGTACGGCGCTCCGAGCTGTACTGCTGCAACCTGCTGAGCCGGACGGGTGGCAAAACTCGTTTGCCGAGCTCCGCGAAACGAACCTCCCGGTCTTGCTGCTGGATCGTGACATTGCCGACTCGGCGACGACCTACGCGACGCTGGTCAGTGGCGACCCCTACGACGAGGGGCGCCTCGCCGCCGAGCACATCGTCCGTACGCTGCCGGAATCGGCACTCGTCGTCGAGCTGTACGGGGCATTCGATGCCGGGCTTCGCTCGCGAGCGGTCGCCGACACCTGCGATCGCCTTGCAACGGCGACGATCACGAATCGCCGATCGGGTCTCGATCCCGCAGCGATCGAGTCGCTGGCGGACTTCCTGACTCAGGCAAACCCACCGATCAACGCGATCTTTGCGCACAATCCGGCGATCGCGGACGCGGCGCTGAGGGCGATCGCACAGTCAGAGCGCAGCCGTCGCCAAGCAGCCAAGAAGCGCGCCAAAGAAATCGAAGACAGCGGCGGGAGAGCGCCGCAACCGATCCAGCGCCGCCGCTACGAAGTGGTTACTGTCGGTGGCGATGGTCCGACCCTCGTCAGCGTCGTGGATCAAGGAATCAACGCGACGATCGACACGCCGGTACAGTTGATCGCAAGCGCGGCCTTTCAGGCGCTCGGTCAACTGGAGCGGCGCTCTCCGCTGCAGCGGCGCACGACGGTACCCAGCCGCCTATTGGGGAAAGACGACGCACTGCGACTGCTCAGCGCCGGCCGCCAATAGACGTCTCACCGCGAAATGCCGCGCTTCGTGACTAGATACAACACGAAGCTCGCCAGCCAATGCCCACCCGCATAGTGTTCACCCGTCACGGACGCGACTCCGTGTTCGCGGTGCGCGGTGGCCGATTCGATCAAGAACTCATGCTCCGCGCTCCCTGTCGGCAACTCGCTGGCGATCCCTTCGAGCATCCATGCCCGACTGAGGTTCAGGCCATCGAAGTGCGCCAGCTTGCCGTCCGCCGGGTCGGTCACCGATACCGGCTGCAGCCACTCGCTGGCAGGCAGCTCGCCGAGAAACTCCTGCAACCAACGGCGAAACTCAGCGACCGGCAAGACGCGCCGCATCAAGTCCGCCTCTGACAGCGCCGGTGACAGGAAGTCATAGGCTCCCGGCTCGTACGCCAGCGGCGCGGCTCGATCTTCGAGGTAGAAGGCTCGGGCGCGTTCGGCAATCACGTCCAACAGCGTTCGATCCTCTCGCAGCGTCGCCCAATCCCATACCAGACCGAGATTGAACGCCGTCTGCGTGTGCTCCCCGTTACGGACTGCACACGGCAGCCGCTCCAGCAGAGATACGAAGCGTTCGCGATAGATCGACTCGAGCGGCTGCAGCCTCTCCAGCCACTCCGCGGGTTCGGGTGGCGCATCGGCGTCTGCGGCAAACTCACGCAACTCTGCGCACAGCTGCAGCAGCCAAGCCCCGCCATAGGGCAGCTCGAAGCCGCCCCTGCCCGGCTGTTTCTGAAATGCGATCTCAGTGTTTAGATTCTTCGCCGAAAAACTGGTCGTCAGACCCTCACGAACGCGCGGCACGAACTCCGCGGAACGCTCCAGGCGCCACAGCCTGACGAGACTCCAGTGACTGTGCACGGCGGAGTGCCAATCGAAGCAGCCGAAGAAACTTGGCGTCAGCGCGCGTGGCGCAACGACGTCTTCGGCGCTACGCAGGATGTGAGTCTGTCGATTCGGGTACTCGCGGTGGATGCAGCTCAACAACAGATCGGCTAGGAACGAGGTGGAACGAGCGTCGGTCATCGGGGATCCTTCAGGGCACAGAGAATAAGGCACGCGCTTCTATATAGAATTGCTCCCGATCATGCCATTGGATCACAGCGGCGAAAACTCATTCCTGAGTTGGGCGCACGCGCTCGTCGGCGCGACGGCGCCCAGCGATGTCGTCGTCGGACCCGGCGATGATTGCGCGGTGATCACGGCGTGCGGCGATCACTGGTTGCTGAAAGTCGACTCCGTGCTGGAAGGCACACACTTTCAACGGTGCACGCCCGACCAGCTCGGATATGCGACAACCGCTGAAGTCGGCAACAAGGCGATGCTGCGCACGATCAGCGACGTGGCTGCGATGGGTGGCGTCCCCCGCTTCGCGCTGGTGAGTCTCGGGTTCCCCGCAATCGCGACAGCAGCCGAACGTCGCGAGTTGATGGTCGCTCTGCAAGACAGCGCAGTCGCCTACGACGTAGCGATTGTCGGTGGCGACACGAAGAGCTGGGATGCGGAGCGCCTCACGATCAGCGTTACATTGCTGGGGGCGATGGACGGAGTTGCGCCGGTGCTCCGCAGCGGCGGCAGACCTGGCGATACGTTGTACGTGACGGGAGCCTTGGGTGGCTCGATCCTGGGACGGCACAAAGCCCCGACACCGCGTGTCGCTGCAGGGCGTTGGTTAGCGCAAAACGATGCCCGCGCGATGATCGACCTCTCCGACGGACTGTCGATCGACTTGTGGCGCCTGTGCCGCGCCTCTGGTTGCAGCGCCCGTATCGACGCCGTACCGCTAGCGGCCGCTGCGCACGAATTGGCGCAAAGTACCGGGAAGCGCGCCGTCGAACACGCACTGCACGACGGTGAGGACTACGAGCTGCTCGTGGCCGTGCGCGGCGACGCGCCCGTCGACGACCGCTTTCCGCTGTTTCGTGTTGGCGAACTCGTCGCGCTAGAAGGAGATCGCGATAACCCGATCCTCTGGTGGCACGACAACGGCAAGACGGAGCCGCTCGCAATCGGCGGCTACGAACACCGGTGGCGGCCGTAACTACACGGCTCCCTAGCGGTGGCTGAGTATGTAGGCAATCGTCGCTTCCACGTCCGCGGGCGACAGCCCTGCAACACGAGCCATCGTGTTCTTCGGATCGTCGAACTTCGGATCCTCGAGATACTGGCGCAGCCACTCCTTGAGACGACCGTCTGCGCTCTTCTCGGCGACCACTTTGGTGATCGCCGGCTCTTTCGCATCGTAGTACTTGCGATTCAACGTCTTGAGAGCGGTGACGCGCTGCTGGTAGGCCGCTTCGGTCAGCTCTTTCGGCAGTGTGTTCAGCGTCGTTTCGATCGATGGCCCAAGGCGCTTGCCGTCAGAATCGAGCGGCATGTGACAAAGCTGGCACTTCTGCGCAAACAGTGCTTTTCCAGCCGCGATCTGGTCCGCGCCCGCCGCGGCGCCGTTTGTGACAGCGGCTGCCGGCTGCGTCGTCGCATCACCAGCCTTCGACTGCGCACCCTTTGGATCTTGTTTCTTCGCATCCCCGGTGCCTCCCTGATCGCATCCAGAGAGCACCAGCGCCAACACCACGAGCAGCCAACATTTCGACATACCATTCTCCTGCTGGGAAACCGCGCGACGCGTCGGCCGCTGCGAGTGAATCGTTGGGGAGTAGTCTAGGGTTGCCCGGCGCCCGTCGCTACGAGATCGCGGATTCCGCTGGCCAGGTCGCGGCAAGCTCGCTCCGGGTCTACCCGGGTCGCGCCACCCGCCAATGCCTTCCGCTCCCGGTGCCGCAGCAGATCGCGAGCGGTCAGCGGCGGGATGCAGGCCACGAGGGCGTCGACTTCGTACTGCAGCAGCGGCACCGCGAGCTCAGGGTGTTCTTCGGGTCGGGTCGGCACCAACAGCCCTTCGGCCTTGTTGCGAATGTACTCGCTCATTGGCGGGCCGTCGGTCGTGACAACCGGGGTGCCTTCCGCGAGCGATTCTAGGATCGGCAGCCCGATCCCCTCCCACAGCGACGGTTGGACAGAAACCCGAGCCCCCCGCAACCGGGCCTGCAGACGGGCGTCTGGCAGACAACCCTCATGCACGTGGACTCCCGCGACGCGCAACCGCTCGGCAAGCTCCTCCGGGAATGGATCCACGGTCGTAATCCGGAAAGCCAGGTCCGATTGATCCGCCAGGCGCAGGAATGCTTCGGCCACCTGTTCGGTACCTTTGCGCGCCCATCCGCCGCGCTCTCCCGCGACATGGAGCAGCTCGATCTGGTCATCTTCTGTCAGCGGTGGTTTCGGCAAAGATGGCCGCCAGCCCCAGCGAAACGGGATCGCCGGAATTGCCATAGATCGAAGCACCGCCTCGAACGCTGAATGCGGAGCAAGCACTGCATCGAGGCGACGATACGACTCCGCCTGGGCCGGAAACACACGCTCCCAGACCAGCGCCCCCAGTGTTGCCACGCCTTCGAGGCGAGTCACGGCGACGAAAGGATCGCTGACGTCATCGAGCTCAACGAAGATGACCGCCTGCAGAGGGTGCGCACGCAGCCAGCTCCGAAAGTGCTCGGTGCGGTCATCGGCGCCAATCGCGACGGCATCGGTCCAGGAACCATTGGCGGCGGGAGCACCGCCGGGTCCCAGCTCGTACGGGGAGTACGCGTGCACGACGGCACCGGCCCCGAGCAGCTGCTCGAAGATCCGCAGCCCGACTCGGTCGCGGCCGCGTGGGGCACCCCAGCTTCCTACGACGCCGACATTGACGTTGGCGAGCAGGTCACAGGCTTCGGCGATCACAGGTGGTTTCCCCCTCAGTTGCCCAGTCGTAAAAGGCGCGACCGCCGCTTGAACACGCGCGCTGCCTTGGCCAAACATCCCCCCCGGCCGGCTCCAACGGCGAGCATTCTAGCCGGAGCCAAGACGTGCGTAAACTTCATTGACCGCTTGTAGAGCGCAAACTCTGGGCGCAGCCCAGGCGTACCGCTTTGTTACGGAAACCAATCCTCTAAGTACGTAGGTCTACTACTTATTTGCTCTTAGCTCGATCTCGAGCTTGCTGGCTTTGGCTCGAGTGATCGCGTACGCACGCTGATCGGCCGCCGCGACGACGACATTTCGCAACACCCCCTCGCTGAGGTACCAGAAGACCGTGTTGTCTTGGATCGTCGTGATCTCGACCAAATTGCCATAGTAGTCAGGGATCCGAAGCGTGTCGCGGAGCTCCCCGAGCTTACTGGGGCGCGGCGAACGCCCAGACGAGCGCACCCCGAGCGGCATCTCGTAACGCTCCTCTTCCTGGTGCGAAAAGCGCGCTACCGGCGCCGAGACCACATCTTGCGGCTCCTGAGCCACCAACGCGGCCCCGCTCCCCAAGCCCACAGCCACACCCAGCCCAACCGCAGGCACCAAAGCCAACGCAAACATCGTCGCCCGAAGCATCTCCGCCTCCTTCTCGTTCAACTGGCACACGACCCCGAGCAACGGACGGCCCAGGATCCAACCCCAAAGCCGACGCAAAGGAGTGGCCAGATTGAATGACAACCTACACCCCCGCGTTGCACTCAGCACACACCCCAGCGTAGCAGTTGCCAACGCCCGACTGTCGCGGAACCCAACGCGACACCCACCTGCGCCCGCAGGGAGTTGCGTTGGTCACGGAGAAGGGTAGGCTGCGCGTTGAGAAAGTGAGCGGAGAAGCTGGAGAAGCCGTTGGGAGGACGCCAGGCACGCCCGAGGACCGATCGAGGCCAACCGCGTCGCTCCGATTGGGTTAGCCGACGGGCGAGAAAACCGCTCCGATGGCATCAGCCGACGGGCAAATGACACGACGGGCCGCCAGCATCGCTCCAATGGCGTGAGCCGACGGGCAGATGACATGCGGCATCAGCCGACGGGCCAAGAACACGACGGGCCAGCATCGCTCCGATGGCGTCAGCCGACGGGCAAATGACATGCGGCGTCAGCCGACGGGCCAAGAACACGACGGGCCAGCATCGCTCCGATGGCATCAGCCGAGCCAATGACACGACGGGCAGATACAGCTCCGATGGCGTTAGCCGACGGGCCAAATACATGGGGAGCGGGCCGAAGGCCTTCCCCCACCATAACGGAAGACACCCGGAGACCGCTCCCCGCCCACCAGGACTTCTGGCGGCGCTGGGCACAACGGCCGGGACCAACAGCCGGTTCCGGAATTTCCTGACAGTACGAGGGAAGAATCGATGACGAAAACTCAACGCGCCGTCGCGCTCCTCGGAGCGCTCTTGCTAGTCGCAACTTGCGCCCCCGCAACCGCCCAGGAGCAACCAGCAACGAAACCCGCCACCCCAAAACCGACGGCGCCCGCCAAGGCAAGCACCGAGATCATGGTCGGCTTCTGGAACATCGAGAACCTATTCGACTACGAGGACGACAAGAGCAATCCTGGTGACGATGAATTCCTCCCGTCGAACGGCTGGACCAAGGAGCGCTACGGGCGCAAGCTCGCGCATCTTGCCGAAATCATCGCCGAACTGGACTGCCACTTCCTGGGCTTCTCGGAGGTCGAGAATCAGCGAGTGCTGACCGATCTGATCCAGCAGAAGGCACTCGCGAAGTTGGGTTACTCGGTCGCGCACCTCGACACACCGGACAAGCGCGGCATCGACCTGGCCGCCATCTATCGCGCGCCGGTGAAGCTTGCCGACGGCGACAAAAGCATCCGGCTGCATCCGATTCCGATCGACCCGCCGACCCGCGGCGTCTTCGAGGTCAAAGCCGAGGTCGCGGGCCAACCGTTCACAGTTCTCGTGAACCACTGGCCGTCACGGCGTGGCGGCTCTGCGAAATCGCGCCCGTTGCGGCAGAAGGCCGCGGAGACGACGAAGCGGGTGACGCGTGTTGCTATCGATGCGGCGCGCGATCACAGCGCCGACGTCATCGTCCTCGGCGATTTCAATGACGACCCGTTCGACGAGTCGGTGCGCTACCACCTCGGCGCGATTCGCAACAGCCACGCCGTCAAGAACCGGACCGACAAGCGCGGCCCCTATCGTTTGTACAATCCAACATGGCTGTTCTTCGGCAAACCCGGCATGGGCACGCTGTACTACAACCGCGAGTGGACGTGGAATCTGTTCGATCAGATTATCGTCAGCCGTGGCCTACTCGATGACGTCGGCCTGCAGTTGGTGGCCAACTCGATCGATATCTACGCGCCCGACAAGATGCGCGATCATTACCGCCGCCCCATCCGCTTTCGCAAGCAACGCAACGGCAAGGATTGGACCGAAGGCTACAGCGACCATCTGCCGATTCGGGCGAAGTTCCGCGTCATGGCGAAGGAAGCACCGAAGAAGAAATCGCTGTGACGAATTCGAACCGCGGTCCAATCGTGCTTGCGGGCGGCAGCGGCTTTCTCGGCCGCGCGCTTGCACAGCACCTCTCTGCGCTGGGTCATGAGATCATCACGCTGACGCGATCGCCGCGCTCCAAACCATCGGTCGGGCGCGATGTCGCGTGGGACGCCCGCAGCGCCGGTGACTGGCACCAATCCTTAGACGGCGCGGCAGCCGTGATCAACTTGGTCGGCAAGAACATCGACTGCCGCCACACCGATGCCAACCTGGCTCTCATTCGTTCTTCCAGAGTCGACGCAACCCGCGCCATTGGCGAAGCCATCGGCGCTGCCAACACTCCACCGCCACTGTGGATTCAGGGCAGTGCGGCAGGCCTCTATGGGGATGTCCGCGACCACGAATCGACCGAAGAGTCAGCGCCGGGCAACACTCCACTCTCAGAGATCGCTGTGGACTGGGAACAAGCCGTGCCGAACGAAACACCCGGCACCCGCGTCTGCATCCTGCGCACCGGAGTCGTGCTGGGCGACAGCGGCGCGTTGCCGGTGCTCGCCAAACTCACGCGCTTTGGTCTCGGTGGGTCCGCCGGCGACGGCAGCCAATTCATGAGCTGGATTCATGTCGCCGACATCGTTGGCATCGTCGATTGGTTCCTAGCCACGCCGACAGCCGCCGGTGCCTACAACGCAGTCAGCCCATCGCCGATCACGAACAAGGCGTTCATGCAAACGCTGCGCAAGGTTCTGAAACGGCCGTGGTCGCCGCCGGCTCCGGCCTTTGCGCTGCGACTGGGCGCCACGTTGATGGGCACCGATCCGTCCTTGGCTCTCGACAGTATGCGCTGTGTACCTAGTCGCTTGCTGGCAGAGGGCTACGCGTTCGCGCACACCGATCTAGAGTCGGCGCTTGCCGACCTGCTGACCTAGCTGTCGATCGCTTGCGCAGCGGCGACACCACTCTCGGCCGCGGCCTCGATCGCAATACCGCGCAAGTAGTTGCCGGCCAGGTGCAGGCCGGGGCAAGCGGCAAGCGCAGCGTCGATACGCTCGATCCGGGCGCCATGCCCCGTGACGTACTGTGGGATCGCCCGGGGTAGATGCCGCAGCTGTTCGAAGGTCGGCGACGGCAACTCTCCCAAGACCTGCGCCAACGCATCGAGCATGCGTCGACGCTGCACGTCCTCAGTTTGTTCGCCCCACTGCGGCACTCCTCTACCACCCGCAAAGATCGTCAACAAGTCGTGTCCGCTGGGCGCCCGATGCGGAAACACGCGGGACGCAAAGATACAGCCAAGGATCGCAGACGACTCGCAGGGCGGCACCAAGAAGCCAAAGCCATCCAGCGCTGCGCCTGCCGCCGCGGCGACGGCGCGCTGTAGGGCGTCGCGCTCGAAGCCAACTTGCAGCACGGACAAAGCCCCGTAGGGGATCTCAGTCAATTCGCCACTCAGCGCCGGCGCCGACGCTGCCAACAACGTGGTGGCGGCGTAGGCAGGTACCGCGACAACGACGTGTTCTGCGCCCCAGCTCTTGGACTCCGTGGCAATCGCCCAACCGTTGTCTCGGCGATCGATGCTGCGTACCGTCGTCGATGGAACGACCGCCTCGCCCAGCGCAGCAGCAAGACGCCGTGGCAGCTCAGCCATGCCGCCGGCAAACGTGAACGGGCGCGGCTGTCGTAGCGCTTCATCTCGTTCTTGTGCGCGCTTGACGCGGCGCTGCCGCAGCGCGCCCCGCAGTATGCTTCCCGCCTCTCGCTCCCAGCGCGCGACGTTCGGGAAGGCCGATTGCATCTCGAGTTCGGTCGCCAGCCCACCGTAGATCCCGGACACAAACGGCGCGACGACATAGTCAGCAAGCTCAGGGCCGCAGCGTCGCGCAAAGAACTCCGCGACAGTCTCATGCGCTACGTCGCCGCGGGCTTGCCAAGGTTCGCGCAGCAAACGCAGCTTGCCGGCAAAGGAGAGGGCTCTCGAAGTCAACAACGACAGCGGCCCCGACGGTAGCTTGCGCAGTCGACCGTTCCGCACGATGAATCGCGACCGGGCAACCTCCGCGGCGCAGACCGGATCCAGCTGCACTTCTTTTGCAAGGCGCAGCAGCGTAGACGCCGAACCCAACGCCGAGTTGGGACCCCACTCGACCGTGAAGCGGGTGGTCGCATCGCTTGCAGTCGCAACGTCCGCAGACGCGGTACCCGAATCGATGACGCCGCCGACGACGGCGCGCTCCTCGAGCACCGTCACGGCATAGCCGCGGCGCTGCAGCTCCCAAGCAGCGGCGAGTCCGGAGATTCCAGCACCTACGACAACGACTTCAGACATCGGACTGGATCAGCGACCGCCCCCCGGATACGCATGCACTTCGTCGACGACTGCGCGCACGTTTTCGACCGGCGTCGGTGGCAAGATCCCGTGCCCCAGGTTGAAAACATAGCCTGGTCGAGATCCCAAGACGTCGAGGATCCCGCGAACTCGCTCACGCAGCCCGTCGGGGGTTCCCAGCAGTGCGTGAGGGGACAGGTTCCCCTGCAGCGCAGCGCGATCTCCGACAATTCGCTGCGCCTCCGCTGGATGCAACGAGTCATCGAAGCTGATCGCCTCGACGCCGATGTCGGCGATCTCGTCGAGGCGCAAACCAGCGCCCTTGATGAACAAGATCCGCGGTACGCCGCAACCGTCGAGTGCCTCCATGATGCGGCGACAATACGCAAGCGAGTACTCGCCGAACGTATCGTGGGCCAGCATTCCACCCCACGAGTCGAACAGCTGAATCGCCTCGGCACCCGCTTCAACTTGCGCCTTCAGATAGGCGATGATCGTCTCGCTCAACTTGTCGAGAAGTTTGTGGAAGAGCGGTGGGTCGCCATAGGCAAGACTCATTGCGCGCGCGAAGGTCTTGCTGGGAGATCCTTCCAGCGCGTAACACGCTAGCGTAAACGGCGCGCCGGCAAAACCGATCACTGGCACGCGTCCCGCGGCGCGCTCCTTCACGGCTCGGATGACATCCATGACGAAGCCGGTGTCGTCGATCGGATCGGAGATGACCAGTCGATCGATGTCGGCCGCGCCATCGAGAGGGGCACTCATGCAAGGTCCGCGGTCGGTGAATTCGACCTTCAACCCCATCCCTTCTAGAGGCACGAGGATGTCGCTGAAGATAATGGCAGCGTCGACGCCAAACTTGTCGACCGGTTCCAGAGTGACTTCTGCAGCCAGATCCGGCGTCCGGCAAAGGGTCAGAAAATCAGTCTTGGAACGGACGCTCATGTAACCAGGCAGGTAGCGCCCGGCTTGTCGCATGAACCAGACGGGCACTCCGTCATGGGGCCGTTGATACAAAGCTTCGATGAATCTGTGCTTGGAGGGCTCGGACACGTTCGGTCCTTTCCGTAGACCTCACATCGGGCAGGGTCGGTCGTTTGCAAGACGGCAAAGGTACCGCGCAGAGTGCTCCTTGCACAGCCCCGGGCGTCCCCTGATTCCGCTCAAGTGCGAATCACTGCCCAGCGGGCAGTCGGCTGTGGATCCGGGGGTGCTCGGCGTCGGCCGCGTGGCACTGACGGTAGGCGTGTTCGGCTGCGGCAGCGTCCCCGCGAGCACGCTGGGCCTCGCCCAGATAGAACCAAGCGTCTGCAAGCTGCTGGTCGCTCTTGACCGCGGCCGACAGCGACGCAGCCGCTTCCGGCAGCCGACCGGCACGGTAGTGCTCGACCCCCTGGCGGTAGTCCGCCTGCGTGCGATGGTGCTGCGCGAGCTCCGGCTCCTTTAGCTGTGGAAACAGCGCTGCTAGCTTGCGATGCACCGAAGCGGTCGGCCGCAGCCGCAGCGACCGCTCCCAACTGGCCCGGGCCTGTGGCAGATTCCCCAGCCGCCGGTGCGATTCTCCCAGCAACTCGTCGCGCCGCGGCGCTCCACCCCAGCGCTGCTGCGCCAATTCCAACAACGCCACAGCATCGGCGGGGCGCTGCTCTTGGTGGTACATGATCGCCAACTGCATTGCCGGGTCGACGTGCCACTCCGCCGCCAAGCTCTTCTCCATCAACGCGATTGCGGCGCTGCGGTCGCGCTGGAACAACCGGGCAGCCTCCTGAAAGCCACGCCAAGCTCCGTAGCGGTCGCGCGTTCCTTCCAAGAACCGAGCGATCCCGCCGTCGAGTGGCATCGAGATCGGCGCCCACGCGACGCGGTCGCGCAAGTCGCGCGCGCCTTCGTCATTCTCCAACGCTTCCTCGATGCGCGCTCGCAGCAACAACAGATTGGCTACCTGCGGAAAGTCGCGCGCCATCGAATCCGTGTAGGCCTTCGCCTCCGCCAGTCGATTCAGTCGCAAAAGGACCTTGGCGAGCTGAAAGTGTACGCCGACATAGTGCGGTGCCTCGACATCGAAGACCTGCACGGCGTCCGCTGGTCGCAGCGCTTGCAGCAGGTTCTGCCCGACGTGGTAGCGCGCCTCCACCCGCTGCTTCTTGTCAGCTCCGACTCGCGCTGCATGCTCGAAGACAGCAATCGCCTCGTTGGTCTTGCCCCTCGCATCGAGACAAAAACCCAGATGTTTGTTCAAACGGTAGTTGTCTGGGCGGCGCACCAGGCCACGCCGGTAGCACGCCTCCGCGGCCTCGAGGAAGCCAAAGGCCAGGTAAGCGTCGGCCAACTCCGCCCAGTCACCGGGCGGCTCCAACCCTTGCTCCAGCGCTTCCTGCACCCGGTCGCACAACGCCCCGATCTCGGCTGCGGCGAGAGTATCGATCTGCTCGAGCGCCGGGCGCGGGACCGTGACCTCGAGCTCTACGGCTTCATCGGACCGAATCCGCAGATAGCCGACGACGATCAGCTCGATCACGATGATGCCTACGAGGACGCGCTCGATCAGGCTCCAACCTGCTTTGGGGTTTGTCACCGCGCCCCCTGCCCGACGTTGCGCCACGCTGTGATCCGGCCTATGCGATCGTGCGGGCGCGGGATGTGTAGTCCGCCCGCGACAATGTCCGTCCGCCCGTCGCCATCCAAGTCGCCGCAGGCCACAGTCACCAAGTGCGTCGGCGTGTCATCGATCTGCCACATCTTGAACTCTTGCGCGCCGTTGTTCTCCAACCAGACAATGCTGCCATTCCCTGGCTTGTCGAACTCGTTGAACATACTGACCAACACGACGTCTTGGTCACCGTCACCGTCGACGTCGCCGGGAGCCGCGGCATAGGTGCCGCCGAACTTCGCGATGCGCCGCGTCGCGAACTGCCAATCCCCCTGGTTCTCCAGCCACAGGCAGCCGTGGTAGGGCTGAGGAAAGCTAATCGAAAACTCGAAGTTGTCTCCGACGGGTAGCAGCAAGTCCGTATCTCCGTCGCCGTCGAGGTCTGTGCTGACCAGGCCCGCGCCACCGATGTCGTGGTTGTGCGTGAACCACAGCCGGCGGTTTCGGAACTCGCCATTCCCGAGATTCTCGAAGCCCCACACTTCCTCTTCATCTTGAGAGACGACTGCCGCGATGTCGGGATCCCCATCGCCGTCGTAGTCGGCAACGGGCACATGAATCGTGCCTGGCGCCACCAATAAATCGTGACGGCGAAAGCGCCAATTACCTCGGTTCTCGAGATACATCACTTGGCCATGTTGGTAGCCAAACACCGCCACCGCCAAGTCTACGTCCCCATCGCCATCGAAATCAGCGGGTTGCGCATCGGCCACGCGGTGTACATCGTCGAGAACCGTGTGGCGCTCGAACCCGGCAGCCGTGTTCTCCAGCACAACGACGCTGCCGATCGCGCGATCGTCGGGCATGATGTTGACCAACACCGAAACGACGACGTCCTTGTCACCGTCGGCATCGATATCCACCACCGTCGCGTGGGCCGGCGTCGCCAAGTCGGTTCCGAGCACCTGCTCGTCCCACGTCGTCGTACCGTCTGCGACCTGCTGCCGATACCAAAGCACCGCGTCGCGCTGGCCGTCGCAAGCAACGACGTCTTGCAGACCATCGCCGTCGAAATCGACAATCGTGACGTTGCAGATCTGCGGCCAGAAGTAGGGATCTGGACCGATCTGGCTCCGCGCAAACTGCACCGGAGAGGCGGGGTAACCAGCGCCACCAAACAGCGACGAAGGATCCTCTGGTGGCGTTGTTTCTTCCGCACCCCGCGGGAGGGCCACCAGCGGCAGCGCAATCGCCAAGATCAGCAAGACGGCAAGCCTCATGAAACTCTTCCTAGCTCTGTCCGCAGTCGGTTGCGTCAGGAACGCGCGCGCCTGATCTCGGCCTGAATCACAGACCAACTCCGCGGATAGCCGCGACGTGGCGTCCCGCAACGGCGCAGGTACAACAAGTGGCGCTCGCCGAGGAACGCCAAATCTTCGAGCCTGACTTCCGCAACGCGCTCAAACCCTAGGTCGCGCAACTTCGGCGCGCCCGCCGGGGCTGTCAACGTGCCCGCCGTCGCCAACACGATGTGGCCACCGGGGGCGACGGTGCGCGCGATCAACTCGACGCTGTACGGATACGGTGCCAACGCCCGGGCCACGACAACGTCGAACAGCGTCGCTACGCCATCGGTTTCTTTACCACGCAGTTCCTCGACGCGTCGATACAAGAATCGCGTCGTCGGCAGCTGCGCTGCCAAGTGCGTCTCGACCAGGCCCAGTCGCCGGCGCGACGAATCGATCAACGTCAGCGGCGGGGGATCATGGAGACACCCAAACACAGCCCCCGGCAGGCCGGGCCCTGACCCTACATCGGCAACCCGACAGCTGCTGCGGGCGATGCTGTTGCGGGCGATGCCGCTGCGGTCAATGTGGTTACAGCCGATATCCAACCGGCGAGTGATCTCATCCACCAACACGATACTCTCATACAGGTGGCGCTCGAGGATGCGATCTGAGTCCTTCGCCGAGAAGAAGCCCCCAGCGACGTTCTGCTCGGTGAGAAACGCCAGAAAAGCGTCCAAGAGTTGCTCATCGAAACGCTCGACGATGCCATCGGCGACGATCACGCTGCGTTGCCGTAACTGCTGCCACACTCCCACGATCGAGGGCTCCACATCTATCGGAAGAGAGGGGGCGCCGCCCCCCGATGTGCGCTATCTTGCCCGGCAATCGGCACGAGAAACAGGCAAACCGCTACGGTTTCCGACCGAAGACAAGAGCAACGAGATCGAAGCGAGACAAAGCAACAGTGACCGACGACAACAAAAAGCCGCGCCGCAGACGCCGCCGCAAGCGCCTCCTCGAAGTCGAGAAGTCGTTGCCGTGGTGGCACGAACTCGTCAGTTCGACGGTGCAGACTCCGGTGTTTGCAAACCACCGGGCGATCTTCACGAACCGCACCCTGCGCCTCGAACGAATTGGCGCAGTCGGCTTCGACTTCGACCACACGCTGGCCGTCTACAACAACGCGGCTCTCGATAGCCTGGCGTTGAAGCTCGTTACGGATCGGCTGATCCAGCACGAGGGCGTCTCGAAGCGACTGGTCCGCGACCTGCCAGAGCCAGAATTCGCGCGCAAGGGTCTGATCATCGATCTCGAGCTGGGCATCATCTTGAAGACCGATCGTTACGGCCACGTCAAACACGCCTATCACGGCAAGACGCAGCTGACATCCGCGGACAAGCGCAAGCACTACGGGCGCATGGACGTGATCCCGCACGTCACGCAGGGCAAACGCTTCATCCAAGCCGACACGGCATTCGCCCATCCAGAAGTGCTCCTGTTTGCAGCTCTCGCACCGCATCAAAAGAAGAGCTGCGTGAAGCTGTGGCGCACGATTCGCAAACACACAGACATCATTCACCGCGACAACTCGCTCAAGAGCGTGATCACGGCCGACCCGTTCGACTACTTGACTCCCGACAGTGCCACGGTGTCGATGCTCAAGCACCTCCGCGACGGTGGCAAGAAGGTGTTTCTGCTGACAAACTCCGAATGGGAGTACACGCGCTCGATGATGCGTCCTGCGCTCGGCCTCGGGGTCGGGCAAGCGTTGGACTGGTTGGAGCTGTTCGATCTCGTCGTCGTCGAGTCGCGCAAGCCGAGCTACTTCGACGTGACGGGATCCAACGGCAAAGCGCGGGTCCTCGGCCCCGACAACATCATCGCCGGAGGCAACATCACGCATCTCGAGAAGCAGCTAGGCTGCAGTGGCAACGACATCCTCTACGTAGGGGACCACATCTACGGCGACTTGATCACATCGAAGCGCAACCAGAACTGGCGTACGATGCTGGTCGTCGAAGAACTCGAACAGGAGATGCTGGTACGTTCGACGTTGCCCGGGATGACCAACCAGATGCAAACGATGGACGAGCGCCGCAACTCGACCGAACGAATCGTCCAGCACTGGAAGAACCTCGAAGAGTCTCTCGATCGCTTGCCCGCTGACGAAGTGAACGATCAGATCACGGAGTTCCGCGAGGAGTGCGCGCGCAACCGCAAGCAAGCGATCAAGGCGTTACGCTTCCACATTCGTAAACGCGACGACTTGCGTCGAAGACTCGCGCACGCCACGAACAAGTATTGGGGTTCACTGTTTCGTGCCGGCAGCGAACTGACGTACTACGGGCGTCAACTCGAAGACTTTGCGTGTACGTACACCAGCCGAGCGACGAACCTGTCGCTGTACTCGGCCGACCACTATTTCCGCTCAGCGATGGACTACCTACCGCACGAAATCGAGTAGTAGCCTCCTCTTCCGCGAGTCCTTGAGACCTCACTGCAGAACGGCTAGTCTATTGGTCTGTCGCAATGACAGATTGGGCCATTCCACGGAGTTGCCATCTCGTTTCAGTGAGAAGCCCCTGCGAGGAGAATCGTCATGACACGTATCCATCGTCTCACCTTTGTTGCACTCACTGTGGCAGCGATCGTCGGTATTCCACGAAACTCAGACGCGCAACCTCGCGTGGCGATCGTCGCGGCCGCCAGCGCGACGGCGACCGACTGTCGCTTCACCGACACGCAAGCGAAGCTACAATCCACGGGGTTGTTCAGTCAGGTCGATATCATCGCAACCAGCGTTGTCACGCCAACGCTGCAAACGCTTGCCAACTACGATGCCTGCCTGTGCTGGACGAACACGGACGCACTCGATGCCGCGGCGTGGGGCGACGTCATGGCCGACTACGTCGACGCCGGGGGCGGTGTCGTCGTTGCCGTCTTTGCCAACAGCACGACCGGTGCCGCGCGCCGGCTGGGTGGACGTTGGCAGAACCAGCCCGGCTACGAAGTGATCGTCCCGGCCAGCGGCAGCACCACCGGAGCCGCCACCCTGGGTACCGTGCTGGTGCCGACGCACCCGGTGATGTCGGGGATCGGAACTATTGATGGCGGCACGTCGAGCTTTCGCCCCACCGTCAGTGCGGTCACTACTGGTTCGACCATCATCGCGCAGTGGAGTGACGGCCGGATCTTGGTCGCAGAGGGTGCGAACCCGCGCCGAATCGACCTGGGCATGTACCCCCCGTCGAGCGACTGTTCTGGATCGTTCTGGAATCCGGCCAGTGACGGCGCGCTGCTCATGGCCAACGCGTTGCTCCAAACGATCAACACGACGCCGCCCGAGATGCTGATCCGTGGCGAGTGCAACAACGACGGCAGCTTCAACTTGACCGACGCGGTGTTTCTGCTGACCTACCTGTTTCCGGTGGGTCCGCCCGTCACGCTGTCGTGCGTCGACGCTTGTGACGCCAACGACGACGGGTCCCTGAACCTGCCGGACGCGATCGCACTGCTGAACGCTCTCTTTGGGCAGCCACCAGTCCCTATTGCGGGACCGAGCACGTGTGGGGAAGACCTGACGCCGGACAGCTTCGACTGCGCGTCGCTGACGGCGTGCCCGTAGTCGCTCAGACCTTCAAGCGGCGGAAGATGAATTCGGGCAGCAACCGAATCACCAGCATGATCCAGCGCCAAAACCACGGCGTGTAGAGTTCGTTCGTGCCTTTGTCCAAAGCCTCGATGATCTCGCTGGCTGCTCGCTCCGCAGAAACGACAAAGACCAAGTCGTCACGGCCAAAGACCATCGGCGTGTCGATCAACCCAGGCTTCACGGTCAAGACTCGCGTACCGACGGCGTGCATACGGTGGCGTAGCCCCTGCAAGTGCGAGTGCAGCGCGGCCTTCGCCGCGCCGTAGTGATAGTTGCTCTGACGCCCACGGTCGCCGGCCACGGAACCGATCGCGGCCAGAAAGCGCGGCTGCTGCGACAGCCCCGGCGCGACCCGCACGGGGTTGGCTTCGAAGTAGGCAGCCGCCTCTTCCAACAGGTCCGCCGGCGCCTGATAGTTGATGTCGTGCAGCTTCCTCGCATAAGCAGAATCCGTCCGCGCGCGCTGGCGATCGCCGATCTCACCGAACGTGACTATCACGCCATCGAGCCCTCCGAGGCGTTGCCGAGCGTTGTCCAAGACGCGTCGTCTATGCTCGACGTCTGCGCCGTCGAGGATCGCACCGTAGACGGGCACGCCGTGACGCACCTCTAGATCCGCCACGATGCGTTCCACCTCTTCGGGCGCCCGGCCGGTCAGAAACAGCTCATCCCCGCGCGCCAGAAAGGCGTCGGCCAACGCTCGTCCGATCCCCGACGTGCCGCCAATCAGAGCGATCTTCATCGCGCCCCCCGCTCGGCCGCTGCCGGCACCAGCTGCAGACGCTCTGCCAACGCGGACGTCAACTGCCCGCCTGGATCGATCCGCTGCTGCACGGCCAGGAAGCGATCACAGTCGGGGTACATCGAGCGCAGCGAGGCTGCAGACAGGCGTGAGTCCTTCGCTAGATAGACGCGCCCTCCGGCTTGGATGACCCGCCGGTCCAAGTCATCGAGAATGCGTTCGAGTCCCGGCCGATGCGGGATGTCGATGGCCACCGTGATGCCCGGCATCGGAAACGACAGCATCCCTTGCCCCGCGCCGAGACGCTTGAGGACGACGAGATAGGGCCAATGGTCCGCGCTCTGCAGCGCATCGATGGCCGTCCGAATCAACTCGCTCGCGGCGTCATTGGGAACGACGAACTGATACTGCACAAACCCGGAGTCGCCATACGCACGGTGCCAGTCGCACCAACGATCCAATGGAAAGAAGAAGCGATGCAGTGGTTCATAGCGCACACCGGCGCGCCCAGCCTTGTCGAAGTACCAGCGATTGTGCAGACGCACAGTTGTCGGGTGCACGAACCAGCTGGTCAACGGCGGCAGGGAACGCGGCGCATCCCAGCTGACATGGAGCGGCGGCAAGTGCGCCGCTCCGGCGACGCCGGCGCGATACTCATCGGCAGCGATGAAGTCGCCGCCGATCAAGACCGAACGCCCTAGCTGCGCGTTCGACGTCATCCCGTCGAGCCAACCCACGACATACTGCTGCGGCGCATCCAACAGCGCTGCCAGCATCCCATCGAGACCGGTGTACGTATCGGTCGTAGTTTGCAGCCATGCACTGTTGATGCGCTGCAGCTGCAGCTCGATGTCGAGGACGACACCGGTCAGCCCCATGCCACCGAACGTCGCTGCAAACAACTCGGGATCGTTACTCGGCGAACAGCGCAGCTGCCCACCGGTCGGCAGCAACAGCGTCAGCGCGCGGACGTGACTCTGCAGCGATCCACCGGCGATGTGGTTCTTGCCGTGCACGTCAGCGGCCACCATCCCACCCAGCGTGCAGGCAGCAGTCCCCGGCACAACCGGCAGAAACCAACCCCGCGGCACGATGACAGCCAACAGCTGCTGCAGCGTCAGACCGGCCTCGACGCGGACCGTGCCCAGCGCGGCGTCGAAGTCGCAGAAGCAGTCGATCGCTGTCAGATCAACGACCCCGGCGCCGGCATGACCACCCGGGAGCGCTGCGTCCCCGTAGGAGCGGCCTGCGCCGCGCGGTGTCAGGCCGCCAGCGCCAACGAGTCGGCGCAGCGTCGACAACTTGGCAGGGCGGTAGCGCTTGCCGTCACAGCGGGGATAGCGCCCCCAACCCACAATCTCCTCGCTGACGTGCGGCACGTCGGACAGGAAGTCATCGAGTTGGGGTGCATCGGCACCGCGAGGAAGTGGCTTGGACATCAACCTCTCCATCGGCGCAGGAATCCCCCCACTGTCACGGATTTGCCGGCGACAGCACGAATACTCGGCTCAGCATTTATCGGAACGACACGAGGGTCGCGGACGGACGCCTAGTCGATGAAGTCCGGTGCCGGCTGCGGCGGGATCAGTCCCGCGTCGGCCGCGCGGTCCAGGAACAGTTTCACGGCGCGTCGGCCGTCGTCCCCGTAGTCCAGCGTCCGCTGGTTGACGTACATCCCGACGAACTTGTCGGCCTGCTGCATATCGAGGCCACGGCCGTACTGGTGCGCATAGGCCAACGCCTCCTCGCGGTGATCCAGCGCATACGCAATGCTCTCGCGCAGGATGCGGCTAACCGTTGGCAAGTTCTCGGCGCCCAAGTCGCGTCGTATGGCGTTGCCGCCCAGCGGCAGCGGCAGGCCATCGGTCTCCTCTGCCCACCAAATGCCGAGATCTTGGACAGCGTGCAGCCCATCGCTCTCGTAGGTCAGCTGCCCTTCGTGAATGATCACGCCAGCTTCCGCCTTGCCCTCTTGCAGCGCCGGAATGATCTCGTCGAACGGCACGACGTGGGTCTCGACACCCGGCAGCCACATCTTCAGCGCCAGCGCCGCACTGGTCCAATCTCCGGGCACGGCGACCTTGCAGCCGCTGAGTTCGTCCTTCGACATGGGACGAGGCGTGACGACCACCGGGCCGTATCCCTCCCCCATGCTCGCGCCATGGTTCAGCAGCGCGTAACGATCTGCCAGGTGCGCGTACGCGTGGATCGAAATCGCCGTGACTTCGTAGCGCCCTTCGACCGCCGCGCGATTCAGCGTCTCGATATCGGCCAGCAAGTGATCGAACTCGTAGCCGCCGGTGTCGACTTTCCCCTCACCGATCGCGTAGTGCATGAACGCGTCGTCAGAGTCGGGGCTATGGGCAATCGTGATTTTCAAAGGGAACTCCTGATTCTCGTTCACAGTTTGCGGTTCTGATACCACATCGTTTCCAGGAAGCCACGTCGATTCCCCGCAGCCGCGTTGGTTTCCGCTGGAACAGCGGAAACGGGGCTGGCTTCTCGGAACCACCTTCCGTAGGGTCCGCCTCGCCGCTGGGTGCCGATCCGGAGGAACTTCCAGGTTTCCCGGTGACTGGTCCCAAATTTCCGCCTCCCAAACGCCGAAGATAGGGGGAGAACCGGAGTTGGGCTCAGCACGCTGCTGGCGCGCCCGAGCCGTGAGTCGTCGTCCACAGGAGACCACCGTGCGTATCGCTTTTGACTGCTCCCACCAGCTGTTCGCTGGCGGAGTTCGGGTCTATCTCGAGAACCTGCTCTACTACCTCACGGCCGCGGCGCCAGACGAAGAATACATACTGCACTACCGCGTCCCGCACGCCCTGCCGCAGCCGCCACGCGTCGCCGAAGGGGTCACGCCGAAGACGGTACATTGCCGCCGCTCCCGTCGGCTCCTCAGCGCTCTCGAGAATCGCCTCGGCTGGCCGAAGATCGAGAAGTGGACCGGCGACATCGACATCTTCCACAGCCCTCATTTTTGGCTGCCGGTGACGCGCGGCGCGCGACAAGTGCTCAGCGTGCACGACGTCGCCTACCTCAAGCATCCCGAATACTACGGCAACCCCGAACTCAACGACTACGGCTACAAGTACCTGCTGCGTCACTCGCTGGACCGTGCGGACGCCGTGATCGTGCCGTGCCAACACACCAAAGACGACCTCGTCGATCTGTGCGGTGCCGATCCGGGGCAGATCTGGATCGTGCCGTTCGGCAGTGACTGTCGCTTCGCACCCGCTTCCGAGGACGACCAACGCCGCGCCAGAGAGCACTATCAGATCGACCGACCATATGTTCTGTTCCCTGTCGGTACCTTCGAGATTCGCAAGAACATCCCGCGCACGCTGCAGGCCTTCGCGAAGGCGTTTCCGTACCGCAATGAGCGCCCCCTGTTGTTCATGACCGGCGTCGGCGCAGTCCCACGGGAAGTGCGCGACACGATCGTCTCGCTACGCCTCGAGAAGGACGTCTGCATCGACAAAGTCGGCTATCCGGGCGAACTGTGCGCCCTGATGACCGGCGCTCGTTGGGGGATGTACCCGTCTCTGTACGAAGGGTTCGGCCTGCCACCGCTCGAAGCCATGGGGTGCGGACTGCCGATGCTCGTCGGCAACACGTCGTCGCAGCCCGAAGTCGCCGGCGACGCCGCAATCCTCGTGAACCCGCACGACGTCAACGACATGGCCGCTGCGATGCGACGGCTCCATGATGACGGCACGCTGCGAGAAGAGTACGGAGAACGCGGCCGTCGTCGCGCTCGCTCGGAAGGTTGGTCTTGGAGCCGCGCGGCACGCCAGACGCTCGCCGTCTATCGCAACGACCGCCAGGCGCACCAACGCGAAGAGAATCCGCTCGAGTTGCAGCTCGGTCCCGAGCTCGTGCCCGGCATGCTGGAAGACATTTCCGAGCCGGCCCTCGAACAAATCGAAGAATAGGAAGCGCCGCGCCTACAGCGCCGGCGAGCTTCCTTCGGAGTAGGCCGCGATCCAATCGATCTCCAGCGCGAACGGCTTCTCGTTCTTGTCTGAGATGCTAAACGCCATTGCCCGGATTCGCTCCGGCGGCAGGTGTCCGTTCTGCGGAAAGCGCCGCCCCATCACTTGATGGACGAACGCCGTGAACGGCACGCGCACTTCCTGCCACACGCCCGGCTCGGTCGTGAACTCGGTGCGCCACATGTTGATTTCGTAGCGGCGATCGGACGGCATCACGCTGAAACCGTAGCGCCGGCCGTCGCCACGCACACGCATCACCAGGCCATCCATGCCGGAGAGTTCGAGGTCTCGGCCCGGCGAACGGACCGTCGCGAAACCGCCATTGTTCTCGAGACTCAGCGCACCAGCGAAACGAGCCGTGTCGTGGGCCGTCGTTTCGAAGCGTGCGCGAGAGATGCCGCCCATGACGTCGTCATTGACAGTGAACCAGTGATCCCTGCGACGCATGTCCTCGAAGTCGAAGACCGTACGGGTGTGCACGGCACGGTTCGCAGCGTGGGTGTTGCCAGCGGACGCCGGCGTCGCAGCCAACAGTAGCTTGTCCATCGCACGGCGCAGGGTCCACGCTTGGCTGGTGGCATCGTCGATCCCGCGCGCCTCGTTCAGTGCGAACTCCAGCGTCACGCGGTCGGTTTCGGAGATCCCATCGCGCAGTGCTAATACAGCCTGCACAGCAACCTCGTAGATCGCCGCGCATGCGGCCGGATTGCCGTCGTTGAAGATCGGCGCACCGCGCTCGATCGCCAGCACGAACAGCGCCTTCTCGGGCGTGTCCGCCAACTCGATCGGCTCTTCCGCTCGCGGCAGCGCGGGCGGCAGCAAGACCGTGTCGATGACGTGCACGACGCCGTTGGCTGCTACAACGTCGTTGACGATGATCTGCGCATCACCGACACGCAGCCGCCCCTGCTGCAAACTCACGGTCACCGACGTATCGGCAAGCGTCGTCAACGTACCGGTCGTCAGCGCCGTCGTCGCGTCGAGACTTCCCGGGGCCACGTGGTGGGCCAAGATGCGCACCAGCGTGTCGCGGTTCTGCGGCTGCAGCAGGCTCTCGAGAGTCCCGTCGGGAAGACTCGCAAACGCCTTGTCAGTCGGTGCGAAGACCGTGAACGGGCCTTCTCCCGCCAGAACATCGACTAGGTCTGCGGCCTGCAGCGCAGCCACCAGCGTCGTCAGCGAATCGTTGGCCACGGCGAGGTCGACAATCGTACCTTTGGCACGCTGCTCGCTGGCAGTCGCGGCGCTGCTGCGGGCCAAACAGAGGCTGGCAACGAGCACTGTCAATAAAACAGCAATCATGAAACTGGTGCGCATCGGCTTCCTTTCGGGTGATTTGTTGCGGTCACCCGGTCTTCGCCGGCCTAGCCGTCGTGGATTCGCTTCGATGCCCCAATGCGGCCCAACAGCTGCCAGCTGTGGACTTAGTGGACCTGGGAGCCGCTTCAGCCGAACTCAGCGAATCCGACGGCTAGGTTTTCTCGAAATCCACCTTGCTGCGGCGTGGTCGCGGTACTATAGAGTTTCGTCGCAAGAGCGATTTCCAGAGGAGGATTCGGTGGCAGACGCTGCGAACAAAGTAGAGACCAACACCAAGGGCGCCTGGTACGTCGATGTCGAATGCATCGACTGCGACCTGTGCCGCACCACAGCCCCAGACAACTTCATCGCCAACGAAGACGAAGGCTACTCCTACGTCTACAAGCAGCCTGAGACCGAAGACGAAATCGCGCTGTGTAACCAGGCGTTGGAGGAGTGCCCCGTCGAAGCCATCGGCAGCGACGGCGCAGACAGCACCGACGCCGCGAAACAGGACGCACCGAAGCTCGAAGGTAGTGCAAGCTAGAGCAAGCCGCGTTTAGGCAACAAGCCTTCTCACGCAACAAGCTTGCTCACGCAATCGGGGCAGGCTTCGGGGCCGGCAGCAACCTCCGCCGCACAACCCGCGCGCTCTCCGGAATCTTGCCTTCGAAAAGCAGCAGCAGCACTTCCTCGGGGCGCACCATCTCGTCCCCTTGGAGTCCCAATCGCATCTGCAGCACGCGGTCGGCGGCATCCAGCTTCAGGATACCGTCGGCGTCGAACGGGAGCGCGTCGATGAACTCGACCGCACCGATCCCTGCGGCAATGTCTACGGTCTTCTTGCGGCCCGTCTTCTTCACCGTGCGTTCGATGAAGATTCCCTCGCTCTTTTGCAGCTCGATCAGCTTCTCGGGAGTCGCCTGCTCGGCCGCTTCCCCGTCGAGGAAAACGAGGTAGTCGCCCCAAGCGCACATCTTCGAGAACTTGGGTGCACCCTCGCCAACCACGTGGCCACCGCGCAACTCGACGCCACGCGGCAGCTGCTCGTTGACTCGCCGCACAACTTCTTCGGCGGGCAGCTCCTCGACGATCTTGACCTCCATCAGCTCGCTGAGGCCGGGCACGCCAAGGCGCAGCGGCGGGCCGTACGAGATCAACGGCTGCGGGTGGAAACCCTGACTGTAGCCGAGCTCGAACCCAGCACGCCGAAACGCGCGGGGGAACATCCGCACCATGTCGAGATGCGACACGAAGCGCAGCGCACCAAACTTCGCGTAGCGGAACCGATACGCGAACTTGATCTCGTTGGCAAACGACCGCTCCGGGGGGCGCGGCGATGGACGCCGCTTCTTCTTCGGAGCTTCCCCGTCCGCAAGCGCTGTCGCCGGCGGGGGCTCGACGGCCACTTCCTCAGCCGGTGCTTCGGCCTGGCTCGCGTCCTCGATCGGGGCCGCGTCTTCCGTCTCATCGGGCCGGTGCGCGTCGAGATCCTTCAGAAAATCGATGCGCTCATCGCGCATCTGCTTCATGTCGCACGCGACCCCGCAGTTGTAACAAACGAGTTTGCGCTGATCTTCTTCGGCGTCTTCGATGTTCGTGTGGTGCAGCAGCTCCGGAACCGGCTTGCCGCAAGGCGGCGACAGGCGATCCTTCAGCGACTTGCGGTACTCCCGCAGCAAGAAGCGCTGCTCGGTACCACAGTCGATGTGGTCCCACGGCAACCGGCCATCGACTGGCAACGTCCGTAGATACGTGAAGCGATCAATACCAGCCTCTTCGATCGACTCCATCCACAGGTCGAAGCGCAGCTGGTCCGCCCACGAATCGAAACGGCATCCTTTGCGCCAAGCCGTCTCGATGACGTCGGCGATACGGCGGTCACCGCGGGCGACAATCCCCTCGAGGTGCGAACTCTTCGGTTGATGCCAGCGCAACGACAGCCCGCGCACGGCACTCGCCTTCTTCAGCAGCTCGTGCTTGCGCTCGATCTCCGGCATGTCATCCATCGCCGCCCACTGAAACGGCGTGAACGGCTTTGGTACGTGACTCGACACCGACAGCGTAATGTCGATGCGCTTGCGCTGTGGGTAGTCCTTGCTGATCTCCAACAGACGCTTGCCGGTCTCGACGATGCCTAGGACATCCTCGTCCTCTTCCGTCGGCAAGCCGATCATGAAGTAGCACTTCATCTTGCGCCAACCACGCGCAAAGATCCGCTTCGCGCTGGTCTGGATGTGTTCCTCGGTGACGTTCTTGTTGACGACATCGCGCATGCGCTGCGTGCCCGCTTCGGGTGCAAACGTCAGCGACGTATTCCGGACCGACGAGATCTCGTCCAGCATCTCTTCGGACAGCCCGTACGCGCGCAAAGAAGACACCGAAAGCGACGTCTTCCCCTCAGGCAGTTCCTTCATGACCTCTTTGACGAGCGGCTGGATCGCCGAATAGTCGGCCGTCGACAGGCTGGTCAACCCGACCTCGTCGAAACCGCCGCACTTGACCGCGTTGCGCACCGCACCGAGGACCTGCTCCGGCGAACGCTCACGGACTGGGCGATAGATCATTCCAGCCTGGCAGAAACGGCACCCTTCGGTGCAGCCACGCGCCAACTCGATACTGGCGCGATCGAAGACGACTTCGGTGTTCGGGATCGGTGCCTTCTCGGGCCACGGGTACTCGTTGATGTCGGGGACGTGAGCACGCTTGACGACCTTCGGGACGCCTGGCTCCAACGGCTCGTCGACGACTTCGAGGCTGGTGCGCTCATCGATCTTCGTCGAGTACAGCGACGGGACATAGATGCCGTCGAGCTGCGAGATCTGGCGCAACCGCTCGCGACGCGGCACACCCTCTTTGCGCAAGCGGGTCCACAGCCGCGCGGTGTCGGCGAAGAACTTCTCGCCATCGCCGATCAAGAACGCATCGATGAATGGCGCCATCGGTTCCGGTTGAAACGCGACCGGGCCCCCGGCAAGGATCAGCGGATCGTCGTCACGTCGATCGGCGCTACGAATCGCGATGCCGCCGACGTCGAGCATCGTCAGAATGTTCGTGAAGGTCAGTTCGTACTGCAGCGAAAACCCAACGCAGTCGAACGCGACCAGCGGCCGCCAACCCTCCAACGACACCAGCGGTAGCTCACGCTCGCGCAGCTGCTGCTCGAGGTCGGGCCACGGCGCGTACACACGCTCGGCCCGAATGTCGTCCATGTCGTTGAGGTGCCCGTACAAGATGCGGTAGCCAAGGTGCGACATACCGATTTCGTAGGTATCTGGGAATGCCAGAGCAATCGATACATCTGCATGCTCTTTGCGGATCGAGTTCAGCTCGCCACCGATGTAGCGCCCTGGTTTCTCGACCTTGTGCAAGAACGGCAGGTACGGGTGGCCGGCGATCGACTCCCCGTCGGGAAGGCGCTCGAGATCTGGCTCGGGAGCCTTGCCGTCACTGTCGTTGGTCCGTGGACTCTGAAAGTCCACCTTGCCCATTGCGTCCCAGAGATTCGAATCGGACGAATCTGTCATGATTTCTCCACTCGGCTTCGATGTGCGCGCAGCCGAGGAGTATAGCCGATCGCAGGGGGCTGCCTAGAGCCTCCTACCGCGATCCTTCGCGATAGAAGCGCACGTACTGCGTTTCTAGCTCGTCCAGCGTGATTCCGTACTCCTTCAGAACGCTCTTCAGCGAGTAGGTCGCGTACGGCGTACCGGAGGTCCTGCGGTAGCGTTTCCCGCCGGCCACGTAGTCGTAAATGATCAGGCGCCCGTAGGGATGTTCTTCCATCAAGAAGTGCACCAGCGCCCAAGCTTGTGAATAGAACTGCCCTGTCAGTTGGGCGCGCGGCATCTCGGTGAACTGCGCCAACGGGATGATTCCGCCAGCTCGTTGCCCGCGCAGAGCTCGGTGCATGCCGCGCAAGCGCGATGCTTCGACCCCGCCGAGGCGCAACCGCTTGCCTCCTTGCGTCAAGAGACCGGCCCCGAAGTACTCCGCCATTCCCTCTTCGAACCACCCGGACAGGCCCAGCCCCACCAGCACTTTGTCGCAGAGCTGATGCGTCATCTCGTGCAGCATCGTCGAGAAGTCGATGCCGCCGCCGATGCGATAGAAGAACCCTGCCCGCTTGCTGGGGATGTAGACCCCGGCACTGCCCTCGGCACGCGTGAAGTTCATGTAGCCGTGGCGCGTATCGAACAACACGATGTCGATCCCCTCGGTCGGGAAGCGCAGCCCCAACGGCTTCATCACACGCGTGTACTCTCGGTAGTGCGACAAGTTCGACTGGATGATCTCTTGGATCAGGTTGCCTTGGGCGTTCTCGATGTCGAGGTTCGTGAAGAAGCGAAACGGTCCGTTGTGCAGAACCTTGAACGATTTCCGCAGGCCGATCTCTTTGTGTCGGCGCATCCCTGCGGCCTCGCGCTCGGCCTCGAACTCTTTGATGCCGGCCTTCGTCAACCAGCGCCCTTCGTGCAGGCGATAGCCGCGCTTCTTGAACAGCGCCTTGACCTCGCGACCCGTCGGGTTGTTGTCGTACGCCGCATGCAGCGTCTTCATCGCGCCTTTGGGGTCCGTTTTCCAGGACGCCTTCGATTGCTCAACCAGTGCGCTCGACAGCTCGTTGCGGATCTTGCTGCTGCTGCGCTTGGCCTTGCTGTTCTTCGGATCGACGAACAGGACCTTCTGCAATTCGTACAGCGCCTCGTCGAACTTCTTCTCCAAACGGTACTTCTCGCCGGCGGCCAACGCCTCGGCCAGGTAGTCCGCGGGCGACTTGGTGCCCGTCACCGGCGCGGTCGCGGCAGAAACAGCAGCGATTCTGGCGGGAGCAGGGTTGCCAGCCGCGCCAGAGGCGGTACAAACGGTAGCAATGACGCAGCTAAGCACGCAGCTCCCCAGCACGCCGATCGTGAGAACTTGCTGACGCAAAACGGACTCCTCCCAAGCTTTGCGAAGTAGACACAGAAGCTAGCGGTCTACCACGCTCATCCGGCCAACTCCAGTACTTGCTCTCCTCGAAGTCACCCGCGGGAACGCGGTTGCATCCGCGGGAATCGACTGCGGCGAGGGCAAAATGACGAGTGGCGTGCCCCGCCGGGATCAATTGCAAACGCGGCGAACTCGGCTACAGTTAGCGGTTCACTCCGAGGAACCAGAGAGGCTCACCCTTGAAAGTCGATCTCAACTCCAAGATTCCAAACAACGTTGGTCTCGCTGACGATGCACGCCTGAAGCGGGCGCTCGAACACTGGCTCCCGCTGTACAAGGAGTGGTGGAACGACATGGGGCCGGTCGGTGACTTCCAGGCGAAGGACATCTACCTGCGCACGGCGACGGCGGTCGAGCCCGGTGGCTGGGCTCACTTCGACTACGTCAAGATGCCCGATTATCGCTGGGGGATCTTCCTGACTCCGCACCCAGAAGACCGCACGATCCCGTTCGGCGACAGCTACGGCAAACCGGTCTGGCAAGACATCCCCGGCGAGTTCCGTGGCAACTTGCGACGGATCATCGTGACGCAGGCCGACACCGAGCCAGCGTCGGTCGAACAGCAGCGCCTCCTGGGCGGCACCGCGCCGTCTCTCTATGACATGCGCAACCTGTTCCAGGTCAACGTCGAAGAGGGGCGTCACCTGTGGGCAATGGTCTACCTGCTGTTTCGTTTCTTCGGCCGCGATGGCCGGGACGAAGCCGAAGAGCTGCTGGAGCGAACGTCGGGCGACGAGGACAAGCCGCGTATGCTCAGCGCGTTCAACAACCCGTGCGACCACTGGCTCAGCTTCTTCGCTTTCACGCACTTCATGGATCGTGACGGCAAGTACCAACTGGCGAGCTTGTCCGAATCGGGCTTCGATCCGCTGGCTCGTACGTGTGACTTCATGCTGACGGAAGAAGCACACCACCTATTCGTCGGCGAAACCGGCCTCGACCGCATCGTTCGACGCGCTGGTGAATTGACCCTCGAGACCGACGGTGACCCCCGCAAGGTCGGCGGCATCGACCTGGATACGATCCAGCGGGCGATCAACTACTGGTTCTCGAGCTCGTTGGACCTGTTCGGCGGCGAAGTCAGCTCGAACGCGTCCAGCTACTTCAGCCAGGGTCTAAAAGGGCGTTTCAAGGAAACGACGCGCTACGAAGACCACGTCATGAAGGAAGGCATCAAGGTGGTGCCAATGGTCAAAGACGGCAAAGTCATCGACGAAGAAGTGCCGTATCGCAACGCCGTCAACGAAGTACTCCGCGACGAGTACGTCAACGACTGCGAGCGAGCGCTGCGCAAGTGGAACCGCACGCTGTCGAAAGTCGGCGTCGACGTCGAACTCAAGCTTCCCAGCCGTCGCTTCAATCGCGTCCAGGGACTCTACTCCGGGCACCACTTCACCCCCGATGGCGAAGTGATCTCGAAGGACCACTGGGACGCGAACGTCAACAGCTGGCTGCTGAACCCAGAGGACAACGACTACCTGTCGTCGATCATGCACCAGGTCAAAGAGCCTGGCAAAATGGCCAACTGGATCGCCGCGCCGGCGCGCGGAATCAACGGCCAACCCTTGGAGTTCGAATACGTCCGGATGTAGGGTTGCTGCTTCTGGCACCGGTTGTTGCGACTCGGTTGTTGCGACTGCGTCGCAACAACCGCGCCAGACGCTGATCGCAATCCTATCGCCCTCTGGCCCTTCGCCTCACGGCTCAGGTGCCTGACGCGCGATCGCTTGATGTTCCCTTGTTGAGTGCTCGTCAGTTCTGCGACTCCGGTCGCAACGACAAACGCACCTTCCGGGGCACGCTTGCGCCCCACCCCTCGTAGCACGCACTGGTGGTTCTTGGGCTGGCTTTCCAGCCTGTTGAACCGAACTTTGACAGCTGTGCTTCGCGAGAACGCTCCGATTCCGTAACCTGCACCTAGCAAGACACTTACAGGTGGCTCGGCGCGTTGACACTGGAAGCGAACCGGATTAAGTTCTCCCATTCGCTTCGCCCTTTAGATTGCCGCAGTGTGTTTCCGGCAGGAGAACAACGGATATGTCGACTCTCACGTTGCCCAAGCCCAAAGGCTTCGGGCAAACGTCGCGCCGCGACGGCTGGTGGGTAGCTCCCCTTTTGACGTTTCTTGGGTTCATGACGTTCATCGTCTATTCGACGTGGGCTGCGTTTCAGAACGCGCACTTCGAATCTGGCCCGTACCTGTCGCCGTTCTATGCGCCGCTGCTGTTTGGTCCGGCCGAGTCCGGCCACGTGTGGTTCCCACTTGCAGAAGGTGCCACGCATCCCAGCTGGTACCCAAGCTTCTTGCCTTGGTCGCCCGCGTTCTTGATCTTGTGGATCCCCGGCGGCTTTCGTTTCACGTGCTACTACTACCGCGGCGCCTACTACAAAGCGTTCTGGGCCGACCCGATCAACTGCGCAGTCGGTGAACCTCGCAAGTCCTACTGGGGCGAGAACTCACTGCCGCTGATTCTGCAAAACCTCCACCGCTACTTCTTCTACCTCGCGGCGGCGTTCATCTTCTTGCTCGCCTACGACGCGTGGAAGGGGATGTGGTTCGGGCCGGCTGGCGAAGAGAAGTTCGGTATCGGGGTCGGCACCGTGATCTTGTGGACCAACGTCTTCTTGCTGGGCGCTTACACGTTCGGTTGCCACTCGTTCCGTCACCTGATCGGCGGTTTCAAGAATTCGTTCTCGCAGAACCCAATGCGCAAGAACTGCTACGACTGCGTCAGTGGCCTCAACAAGAAGCACATGCTGTTTGCATGGTGCAGCCTGTTCTCGGTCGGCTTCTGTGACGTCTACGTACGCCTCTGCTCCATGGGCATTTGGACAGACTTCATGATCTTTGGCGGGAACGGATAGACCCATGGTGGCTGATTACAACACCCACGAATTCGACGTGATCGTGATCGGCGCCGGGGGCGCTGGCCTGCGGGCCGCGATCGAAGCTTCGTCGACTGGCTGCAGCGTCGGCCTGATCTGCAAGTCGCTGCTGGGCAAAGCGCACACGGTGATGGCTGAAGGCGGCGTAGCGGCGTCGATGGCCAACGTCGACGATCGCGACGACTGGCGCACGCACTTCGCCGACACGATGCGCGGCGGTCAGTACGTCAACAACTCGCGCATGGCACAGCTGCACGCGCAGGAAGCCGCGACCCGAGTTCACGAACTCGAAGAATGGGGCGCGGTCTTCGATCGCACCAAAGAGGGCAAGATCCTGCAGCGCAACTTCGGCGGCCACAAGTATCCGCGCCTCGCCCACGTCGGTGACCGCACCGGCCTCGAAATCATCCGCACGCTGCAAGACCACGGCATCCACCAAGGCATCGAAGTCTTCATGGAAGTCACGGTCACGCAACTGCTCAAAGATGGCGACCGCGTCACCGGCGCGTTCGCCTACGATCGCGAAAAGGGACGCTTCCGCGTCTTCAAGGCGAAGTCGACGGTGCTCGCCACCGGCGGTATCGGCAAAGCGTTCAAAGTCACCAGTAACAGCTGGGAATACACCGGCGACGGACACGCGCTGGCTTACGACGCGGGCGCCGACTTGATCGACATGGAGTTCCTGCAGTTTCACCCGACCGGCATGGTCTGGCCACCCAGTGTGCGCGGCATCCTCGTCACGGAAGGCGTCCGCGGCGAAGGAGGCGTCCTGCGTAACAAGGCCGGGCACCGCTTCATGTTCGACGACATCCCCGACCTCTACAAACACCAGACGTCCGACAACGAAGAAGAAGGTTGGCGCTACGTCCTCGGCGACAAAGAAGCGCGCCGCCCTCCGGAACTGCTGACCCGCGACCACGTCGCACGCTGCATCGTCAATCAAGTGAAGTCCGGTCAAGGATCCCCGCACGGCGGCGTGTTCCTGGACATCGCCTGGATCAAAGAGAAGATCTCGAACGCGCCCGAACACATCCGCCGCAAGCTCCCCAGCATGTACCACCAGTTCAAGGAGCTCGCGGAACTCGACATCACGACGACGCCGATGGAAGTCGGACCGACTGCGCACTACGTCATGGGCGGGATTCGGGTCGACGGCGACACGCAGATGTCGACGGTCCCGGGATTGTTCGCCGCTGGCGAATGCGCCGGTGGACTCCACGGCGCCAACCGCCTCGGTGGCAACTCGCTGTCGGATCTGCTGGTGTTCGGAAAACGCGCGGGTGAATACGCCGCGAAGTTCGCCAAAGAACACAGCGACGCGGCGGTTGCGAACGAAGCCATCGAAGAAGCGGCTCGCTGGGCGCTGGCACCGATCGAGCGCCAGGACGAACCCGGCGGCGAGAACCCCTATCAAGTTCAGTTCGACCTGCAGGACATGATGCAGGCGCACGTCGGCATCGTTCGCAACAGCGCGGACATGGAAGCCGGCGTCGAAAAGCTCGGTAGCCTGAAAGCACGCTCCAAGAAGGCCGTCGCACCCGGTAGCCGCGAGTACAACCCGGGCTGGCACACCGCCCTCGACTTGCACAACTTGATGATCGTATCGGAGGCGCTCGCGCGCTCGGCATACGAACGCAAGGAGAGCCGCGGCGCTCACTTCCGCGAAGACTTCCCGGAGAAGAGCCCAGAACTCGCCAAGGACATGCAGGTGATCCGTCGCGGACCCGACGGTGAAATGCAGCTATCCAAAGAACCGCTGCTACCGATGACCGACGAGCTGCAGCAGATCATCGAGGAGAACCAGAAATGACAAAGGCGACGTTTCAGGTCTGGCGCGGCGACCAGGACGGCGGCGAGCTGCGCGACTACCAAACCGAAGTCACCGAAGGAATGGTCGTCCTCGACGCAATCCATCAGATCCAAGCCGAATCGGCCAACGACATGGCCGTTCGTTGGAACTGCAAGGCCGGCAAGTGCGGATCGTGTTCGGCTGAAGTCAACGGCAAGCCCAGCCTGATGTGCATGACCCGTTGCAGCGACCTCGACCTGACCGAAAAGGTCACCGTCGAGCCGCTCCAGGCGTTCCCGGCAATGCGCGACCTCGTCACTGACGTGTCGTGGAACTTCGAAAAGAAGCGCCAGATCAAGAAGTTCAATCCTCGCAAACCGGATGCGCCAGACGGTTCGTGGCGCATGCAGCAAGAAGACGTCGATCGTGTGCAAGAGTTCCGGAAGTGTATCGAGTGCTTCTTGTGCCAAGACGTCTGTCACGTCTTGCGCGATCACCACAAGCACGAAGACTACATCGGACCGCGCCTGTACGTGTACAGCGCGGCGCTCGAGATGCACCCTCTCGACACCGAAGATCGCCTGGATGACCTGAAGAAGAGCCAAGGCATCGGCTACTGCAACATCAACAAGTGCTGCACGAAGGTCTGCCCGGAACACATCACGATCACCGACAACGCGATCATTCCGCTGAAAGAACGCGTCGTCGATCGTTTCTACGATCCGATCAAGCGCCTGATGCGAGCCTTCACCGGCGGCTAGCGTTCGCCGCGGCCATCGAACGCTCGAACGTCTACTTCATCGGGCCGGTCCCGGGGCCATCCGGCCCCATCGGATCGAACCGTACCTTGACCAGCGTGCAGAACTCGTTGTCCGTCGGGTCGTGGCTCGTTCGAACACTGCCCCCCTCGCGCGCCCCAAGAAGTGCCTGCACGACGTACGGCGTTCCAAATTCGATGCGCGACGGCAAAGGCAACTCCGGGCTCACCGAGAACTGGTGCTCCTCGTCCGGGGCATCCACCCACTGCGGCATCGTCGAGATGGAACGTGGCGTCGTCTCTACGGTGACCGCCCACTTCTGCTTCCCGCTGTCGCCGGCAGCTGGCTCCTGTGGCTCTTGCCGCAAGAAGTGAAGCTTGCCGATCTGTTCCTCGTTGCGCGACTGCGCCAGGCTCAGGTGGTTCGGGTCCCAGAGGGGTTTACCGTCACGGTACGCCTCGACCCAGATGCTGACCTGTGTCGCTGCCGGAGCGCCAAACTCCCAGGCCTTGGACTCCAGGCCGAGGTGACGAAACTGCGCCGCCGACTCACTCGCGGCCCCGCGGATGTACGGCTGACTGATAACTTGTCGCGAATTGGCAAACGCGAACCACGCAACGGCAGCTGCAACAACAGCCCCAAAGATCACGATCAAGATCCGCAACGCTCAGCTCTCTGTCGTAAGGAGCGAGCGGTTGCGCTCGCTAGCAGCCGGCACTCGCCGTTAGACAATCCAATGCGTCCGCAGTCGCGTCCGCCCCGCAGGATTGTCCAGGAGCCGGCGGCGTGGGTCCACCTCCAAACAAGAACGTCAGCAAGAAGACCGCATCGGCAATGTCCTCGCCACCGTCATCGTTGGCATCCGATGCATCGGCGCACAGCGACGCGGCTCCAGACCCTCCGAACAGGTCGTTGAGGATGCGAACGACGTCTCCGAGATCCAGCACGCCATCGGTGTTGCTGTCCCCGCGCAGGAACAAGATGCCGAACGGGAACGCGCCGACGTCCGGGAGGGACCCATCGGGATCCAGCGGGCTGGTCGGATCGCCAGTGTCGATACACGGCGAACCCGCCGTCAGGTGGTAGCCACCAGTTGCCGGTGACGTGAATGCCGGGTCGGTATCGAAGTTGCCGACACCCGGGAAACCACCCAAGATGTTGCAGTACGTGGCTGTGACGACGGTCGATGCGAACGTGCCGATCGGCATCTGCGTGCTGGTATCCCAGATGATCGTATTCGACAACGTCGCGGTAGTACTGCCGCCAAGGCGGATCGCGGCTAGGAAACCAACCCCATCACCAATCGTGCAGTGGTCGATGTCAATGACTGCCGGGTTCACGGTCGTCTGCAACGCGGTCGCACCCGACGACATGCTGCCATAGAAGAGGCAGCGCGACACCGAACCGTTGGCGCCGTCGAACAACAGCGGGGTCCCTGGGTGCGCACCAAAGACGCAGTCTTCGACGGTGTGGGTTCCCGAAACCAGCGCGATCGCCGCACCGCCGCCTGGGAACATGTTGTCTTCAAAGACACAGTTGCGGATCTCTGCCTGCGGCGGAGTTGCCGAGATCCCAGTCGTGAACGCACCCACCGAAAGCGCACCGCCATTGGCGCCCGGGTCCGGGGGCGCCGTGGTGCCCGCAAAGCGACAGCCGTCGATGATGCTCAGGTCGTTGTACAGCCAAGCACCCAGCGGTGACAGGTTCGAGATGTTGTTCAACACGTCGCAGCGAAGCATCTCTAGCAACGTCGTGTGGATCACAACAAACGTCGAGTACTCGGTCGCTGCGTTCGCTTCGATCGTGCAGTCTTCGAACACAATGTGATCGGACTGTTGCACGTAGACAGCGCTGCCGACGTCGGCCTCGTTGGCAGAGAAGACACAATCATTGACGCGAAGCGAGACGCCCGTGGCGTAGAGGCCGCCCCCCTTCTTGTCGGCGACACCGACGCCCCAACCGCTACCCCCGACGACCGTGAATCCTGAAAGCTGCGTGCCCACACCTTCGCTAGTGCGAAGCACCACAGCGCTGGTCGTCGTTGAGCTTGCATCGATCGTCGTCACGGCCGCCCCACCCGTCGACGTCACGTGGATCGTCTTGCCCGCAAAGTCGATACTCTCTGCATAGGTACCAGGCGCCACCTCGACAGTGTCGCCGTCGGCGGCTGCGTTGATCGCTGCTTGGATCGTCGCGTGAGAACCCGGCACAGTCAGCGTGGTTTGCCCCGGGCAGTTGGCGGCAAAAGCGAGGAATGCAAAAGTGACAACGAGGCGTCGCGGACTCATAGCGTGCTCCTTCGCACATAAGAGGGTTGCCTCGACCCTAGCGATCGCATTGCGTTTCTGCAAGGACGCCACAGCGACAGACAACGACAACCGCGCGACGTGGCCGCAACTTAGCGCACGACAGCTGAAATCTCGCACAGCTGACACAGTTTCGCGGCGCTGTAACAAAGACGTAACGCAGGCGCATTGACGATGTAGAATGGCGCCCGTGCGATCGCCGCCCCCGATCGGGCAACGTGCGACACCCGCTCGTGTTGCATCAAACCCTGCTGAATGACAATTCTGCTGACCGAACGAGGAGCGCACCACTGTGTCGAACTTCAAGATCTGCATCACAGCTACGTCGATCGCAGCGTTGTTCTTGGCAACGCTGCTTCTGGGGCCGCTCCTCGTAGAACCAACCGTCGTCGCGCAAACAACCAACTTGCCGTTACCGACGACGCTACAAGACTTCTTCCAACCCGGTTCGCAGCCCAACACGATGGTCGATACCGTGATCGCAGCCAACGGTTGCGCGCTGTGTCACGCCGACTTCAACCCAAACACCGCGCCCGAGGATCGCTGGAAGACCAGCATCATGGCACAGGCCACGCGCGACCCGCTGTTCCACGCGTGCCTTGCGATTGCCGAACAAGACGCCGCGTTCGTCGGCGACCTGTGCATCCGTTGCCATACCCCAAACGCGTGGCTGGATGGACGCAGCACGCCGACCAATGGATCGGCGTTGACCGGCTTCATGGGCGACTTCGACGGCGTCAGCTGTCACTTCTGCCACCGCATGGTCGACCCGGTCTACGATCCCGGCAACAGCCCGGCGATCGATCAGTCGATCCTGGCCGGACTCGTCGCGCCGCCCCCGGGCCCTGCCCACAACGGGCAGTACGTCATCGATCCGATCGACCGGCGTCGCGGGCCATACGACCTGGTGAATGGCTTCAGCTTCCACGCCTGGGAGAACTCGTCCCATCACCGCGAAGCGGAGATGTGCGGCACGTGCCACGACGTCAGCAATCCAGCCTACACGCGAATCAACGGCGTCTATGTCCTAAACGCCGTCAACACGCCGCACCCGACGCACGATCGTTACGATCAATTCCCGATTGAACGCACCTACAGCGAGTGGCTGATGAGTGACTTTGCGATCGCTCCGATCGACATGGGCGGTCGCTACGGCGGCAACGACCCACTGGTCAGCACATGCCAAGACTGTCACATGCCAAAGACCGCCGGCTACGGCTGTATGTTCACGGGTTCATCGATCTTCCGCAGTGATCTCGCGCAGCACGACTTTGCCGGCTCGCACACGTGGATCCTGGACAGCATTCTTGATCTCGACGTGTCTCTAGCGCTCTACGACGTACCGTCGTTTCGCACGCAGGCCGAGATGAACTCTGCCAAGCTGCGCAACATCGCGATGCTGGAATCGGCATCCGACCTGGAACTGTCGATCGAGAACGATCAACTAAAGGCCCGCGTGATCAACCAAACCGGCCACAAGCTGCCTTCGGGCTATCCCGAGGGACGCCGTATCTGGGTCAACGTCCGTTATCTGGATGCTGCCGGCGACCTGGTCGCAGAACGTGGCGCCTATGACTTCGATACCGCAGACCTGATCACCAGCGACACGAAGGTCTACGAAACCCACCTCGGACTCGACGCTGCCATGGCCACCGTGACAGGACTTCCCGAAGGGGAGGGCTTCCACTTCGCTTTGAACAACAAGATCTACAAGGACAACCGCATCCCGCCGCGCGGTTTCACGAACGCCGGCTTTGCAGCAGTGCAGGCGGCGCCCGTCGACTACACCTACGCCGATGGGGAGTATTGGGACGACACGTTCTATACGATCCCAGGTGGTGCGGTCACCGCCGAGGTGAAGGTCTACTATCAGACCGCCTCCAAGGAGTACATTCAGTTCCTCAAGGACGAGAACACGACCAACAACGCCGGCAACGTCCTTTGGGACGTCTGGATGGCGAACGGCAAAGGTGCGCCGGTGATCATTGATGACGAATCGATCGCACTACCGCCGCAGTTCGTGCGCAACGACTGCAATCGCGATGGCGGCACCGACATCAGCGACCCGATCTATCTGCTGAACTTCTTGTTCGGATTCTTGCCCGCGCCGATCACCTGCGACGATGCCTGCGACGGCAACGACGATGGCAACGTCGACATCTCCGACCCTGTGCACATGCTCAGCGGCTTGTTCGCCGGGGGGATGTTCTTTCCACCGCATCCCGATTGCGGCTTCGACGCGACTGCGGACCCACTCGACTGTGCCGAGCACGGCAGCTGCCCGTAACTTTCTCGTAGCTCTCGCGTGGCGCTACGGGCAGGTCGCAAAGACTGCGCACGATAGCCCGGTGCCGGGATCGACGCCACAGCTGGGGTACGGTGCCGGTGGCGCTGCGCCGCCCGCAAAGAGATTCGCCAGCTGGTAGACCGGATCGCTGATGTCGAGATTGGCATCGCCATTGGCATCACACGCCGCGTCGCAACCGACGCTACCGCCTCCAAACAGAAACGACAGCGCAGACACTGCATCGGCAACGTTGGTCGCGCCATCGTCGTTGCAGTCACTGCGGAGGAACGTCGGCCCCCCGGCCTCGACACGCACGTTGTCGACATCGACGGTTGCGATCGTTGGCACGGGCGCCAACCGCAGCTGCAGCAGGTAACGATCGCCCGGCACGATAGACGCGGGCAGCGGTAACGCCTCGTCGAGCTGCCACGGACCCGTCGTTGCAACCGCCAGCGAACCAACCACGTGCGCGACGCCCGCCGCATCGATCAGTCGGGCTTCCAGCGCCGCACCGCTGTCGGCGCCAACGACACGCCAATCCAACACCAACTCTGTAGCGGCAGCAGGGACGATGAACCAATTGTGCGTGCGCTCGGCGGCCCCGGGTTCTAGCTGCAGGAACGCGTTGCCTGCGGCCTCGACGATCGTTGCCGGCCCTCCGCCTCCATGCCAACGCCAGCCACCGTCTTGCCCGGCGCCAAACTCGAAGTCGCCGTTGACGAGCGCCGGCACTGCCGTTGGCACGACGCGCCCGGCATCGCTACAGCCACCCGTCGGCCCGCACGGCCTGCTCGCCGATCCACCCCCTGCCGCGGCAAAGAAGTAGCCCTCTTGTGCGCCGTTGCCGACGTACCAGTCGTTGCGCGGGATCGAACAGCAGCCGTCCGTCGTCGCAGCCAGATCGATCGTGCCGTGGTACCAAGCGTGGACCTGCAGATGTTCCAGCGTGCACGGGGTCAGCCGGATGTCGAAGAAACCCAACCCATCCAGGAAGCCAAGGTCGCGGTTGCGCGCGCCAACCACCGGTTGCCCGTCGAAGTCGAACCCAAGACAACCAAAGTCGACATCGCACCCATCTGCGCGCCAAAAGCTCTCGGCCCACGTGACCCCTTCCCATACCACGGGGTCGGGGTCTCCCAACCCGGCAGTCGGGCCGACCGGGTGTGGATCCAACGCCGTGACGTGATCCACGACGAACCCCGCCAGCGTCAGCCGCCGCACGGTCTCTGACTGCACTTCATCGGCCACAGTCGTGGGGCATGCGTGCAGTCAGAGACCGTGCGGCGGCTGACGCTGGCGGGGTTCGTCGTGGATCACGTCACGGCGTTGGATCCACACCCGGTCGGCCC
>JBCCHQ010000033.1:0-40852 GCA_039028735.1 Planctomycetota bacterium
CCACTTCAGCGACGCCAAGTGGCATGCGGGCCTCCCTCGAGAGGCCCTGCGAATCTACCGCGATCCGGGTTTGCGCGACCTAGCAAGTGAGATAGGCGCGGTCACTTTCCTCGTGCGTTGCCATATCAAAGCGTCAAAGTGTGCTATCGATTTGGGATCAGCGGACCTTGCCCTAGAGGAACTCTATGCCGCCGAGGATGTGCTAAACGCTCGAGCTAGCGAGTCCCGGCTAGACGCCTATCGTGGCTACGCACAGCTCTATGCCGGTGAGGTGGCTGTCCTGCGGGGCGACCACGACAAAGGTATCGAGTACATGAAAGCCGCGCAGGCCTGGTTCGAGGAAATGAGCCCGCCGCGAACGGCCGCTGCGCTCGACGCGAAGGTCAGCCTCGCGCAGGTTGCGCTGGAGGCGGGGGAGTATCGGACTGCATTTGCGATCATCACGAAACTGTTGGAGGAATCGACGCAAGCCGAGTGTTGGGATGCACGGTCGCGGTTGTTGTTCTTGCAGAGCTACCTGTTCGTGTCCGACGATCCGCCGCTGCGCACCGCGTTCGATGACTTGGTCTTGCGAACGCATCTCATCAATAACCCGGCGCTGATGTTGAAGACGCTCAGCAACTTGTTGATCCACGCCGTTGAGTATCTCGGCGACGATGATCAAGCTTTCCTGCGTAAGCGGATCGGCAACCTACAGCAGTTTCTCGAGCAGGACTGTTTCGACTCGCTGTATCGCACTTATGTCACCGAGCGCTACGCCCCGGCGTTGGAACGCCGGCTGGAGAAGATGTCGCAGTCGGGACCCGATCCTGCCGACGGGGAGTTGGAGCCGTAGACGATTGCGTCGTCGTGTCGCTCAGACGCGTCTTCCCAAATAGAGGTGATCGATCGCTCCGGTGCTGGTGATGACTGCCTCGGGGAGGCGTCCCCATTCTTGGAATTCGAACTTCCGCAACAGGGCGATACTGGCGTGATTGTCCGCCAGCAGGATCGCCAACAGCATCGTGATTCCTGCGTCCTCGCAACGATCCATCGCCTCTTGCATCAGGGCGGTTGCGACTCCCTGGCGCTGGTGGCCAGCGTCGACGAAGTAGCTGATCTCAGCGCAGTGGCGAGTAGCTTCGCGTCCGGGGCGGTAGTCACTCAAGCTCGCCCAGCCCACGACGGTGGCCGCGATCTCGGCAACGATGATGGGGCGGGAGGGGGGCTTGTGGCGGTCGAACCAGGCCTCCAGCGCAGCTACGGTATGCGGCGTGAGGTTGGCGGTCGTGCCGGCGGCGATGCCCTGATTGTGGATTGCGACGATTGCACCGAGATCGTCGTGGGTGGCAGTTCTCAGCTTCATGGACGCGATTGTGGCCGGGCCGCGGGCGGAGCACAATGGGCCGCCGCCATCGACAGGGCTTGATCGCGACAGCCGCGCCAGCGATCCTTGCGGGCATGAACTACCTCGCCCACGGCTTCCGGTTTGTCGATCGTCCCTACTTCCTGGCGGGCACCGCGGTGCCCGATTGGTTGTCTGTATGCGATCGTTCACTGCGCATTCGGGCCGCCGACGTGAGTGCCTGCCCCACAGGCGCCGCGGGAGAGATCTGCTCGGGTATTGCCCAACACCTCGCCGACGACGAGTGGTTTCACAGCAATCCTGTGTTCGAAGATGTCTGTCGGCAGATCGCGCAGCAGATGCGTCGGGAGTTCCCGCAGCCGAAGAACTTTCGCGCCAGTTTCCTGGCTCATGTTCTGACGGAATTGATCCTCGACAACACTTTGATCGAGGGCAACGCGACCCTGATCGATCGTTACTACGATGCATTGTCGATGGTCAGTGACGACGAGATCGAGGCCGCGATTGCGCAGTTCGCCGGCCGCGTGCCTGACAGGCTGCGGTCCTGCTTGCAGCGCTTCCGAGAGAGCCAGTTCCTGAAGCACTACGGCGACGATGCGCAACTGTTGCGTCGTTTGTCGCAGGTGGTCCAACGCGCTGGATTGCCTGCCCTTCCTGCAGACTTCGACCGCACCTTCCCTGCTGCGCGGCGGCTGGTTGCCGAGCGTGCAGCGGAGCTGTTACCGGCGGTTTGATCCGTTGCGAAAGTTGCTGTTGAGCAACTGCTTGGACAAAGTGCGAGATCTACTTCTTCCTCTTTCGCTTGTGACTCTAGCGATCCTATGCAGCTGTGCGACTTCGAAGTTCGTGCACCTTGACCGACGTGTTGATGTCGAGTTAGTGTGCGAAGTGATGGGTCGAATTCTCTCTTTGGTAAAAGGACGTGTTCCGTTGCTCCACAGTTCTGAAGTGGTCGAAGAACTCAACGTACGCATGCTGCGGGACACGCGCATCCCAGATGTTTGCGCGGCGCTTGGACTGAGCGATAGTGACGTCGAGGCGTATCTCGTCGGCATTCACTCAGCGGTTCCGTATGACGACGCGGTCGCCGTACTCTTGGACCCTCCGCAGGGTAACTTGGCAACGGCTGGGTTGGTCGCGATGGCACGTGCGCACTCTGAGAAATTGACACCGGGGCAACTAGAGGAACTCGCGGTGCGCTTGGTCTCGAAACCCTGGTGGACGCCCTCGCTGCAGGAGATGCTCGACTGTGCACGAGGCCAGAGTCTGCTGCGCCTCAGCGAGTTCGAGTCTGCTCTAGAGGCAACGGTCGAGTTGGGCGACACCAAGTCCGATTCTTCCCTTGTCGATCGCTTCGTAGCGTGTCTTGCGCATCGCGTGCGCGGCAGAGCCTGGCAAGGGCTTGGCGAGTTCGTGCGGGCTCGGCATCATTTGGCGATCAGCTGCCGGATCGCCGAGGACCACGACTTCTCTGCTCAACTGAGCTGCAACACGAATCTAGCTACGCTGACATCGAGCGCGGGCGCGCTGGATGAAGCGTTGGAGCTGCATCGCGACGCTGGGTTGCGCGCGACCGCCCGTGATCGAGGCGCGACCCATTCGCTGCTGACATCACATTTGGCGGCAGCGAAGTGTGCGATCGAACTCAAGTCGACCGATCTCGCCAGCGAGGAGTTGAAAGAGGTGCAGCGGGTGCTGGACCGGCACGAGGACGACGCTGGCCTAGATCTGCAGCGCGGCTACGCTCACCTCTATGCAGGGGAAGTTGCTGTGCAGCGCGAAGACTACGATACCGGCATGCAGTTGATCCAAGAGGCGCAGTCTTGGTTCGAGCAGATGGCACCGCCGAGTGTGGTTGCGGCGCTCGATGCCAAAGTCAGCCTGGCCGAGGTTGCCATGCTGTTTGGCGATCACAGGTCCACGTTCGCGATCATCGAACATCTGCTCGAAGAGGCGAACCGCTTGAAGGGGCAAGACGCACGATCAAGGCTATTGTGGATGCAAAGCTGCCTGTTCTTGACCGACCAACCACCGCACCGCCGTGCTTTCGACAAGTTGTCGGCGCAGGCGCACCTGATCAACAACCCCGCCGTCATGCTGAAGACGCTGGGCAACCTGTTCACGTACGCACTGGCATATCTTGGAGATGAGGAACAGACGTTCCTGCACCAGCGGATCGGCAACCTGCGGCAGTTTCTCGAGCACGAATCCTACGACGGGCTTTACAAGACCTACGTCACCGAGCGCTACGCGCACGCCCTCGAGTTGCGTCTCGAGGGGATGTCTCGCTCGTCGTCCATGCCGGGTCCCGCGGACGGCGACGACAACGGTCCTCAAGACTCTCCTGGCAACTGATCACGCTCTCGCCCGCCTTCACAGACGCCGCTTCCGCGCTGTAGAACTCCTGATCGACCGTAACGAACTTCGTGACGCCGAAGCGAGCGAGCGCTTCACCGTATTCTGTCGTATGCATGTCGCGCAGTGCAACCGCGACGTCAGCAATGACTGCCGGAGCCACGTGGGGTGCTGCGACCAATGGCTGCACTGCGTGCGGGCCCCACGTCGTCAACACCCGGACCGATCTTGCCAATTCTGGGTGTGTAGCGAGGTAACTGGCCAGGACGTTCGAGTCGATTGCGGCCGCATCAGTGTCACCGGCAGCCACCCGCCGCAGCGACTCGAGGTGCGACCCAGAAGCCGTCATCGACGCGAAGAACGTCAGCGGCGCGTCCATCTCCGCGAGCTGTTCGAGCACGTTGTAGTAGCCACTTTGAGAGCTGTTGTCGTTGTAGCTCCAACGCCCGTCACGCAGTTGGCCGAAACAGCGAACGGAACTGTCGCGGTGTACCACGACGTCGGAGTGATAGTACGGACGGCCGTTGTTGCGCGGGTCGCTGAACACCATCGACGCCGGGACGAGAACGACCGGTAGCGGATCACTGGCGAGCGACCACAGGTACGATGGCGTGCAGAGCCAAGCGAACTCGGCCTCCCCCGACTCGAGCGGGTTGCACTCGGGACGAGGACCCGACGTCGAGCCGTCGATGCGGAGCTCCGTGGGTGTTTCCAAGGCTTCCGCTAGGTAGTCGATGATCGTTTGAAACAGCGCCTGAGGGATCCCAGGCGAGAGATAGCTGATGTAGCGCAAGAGTTGTGGCATGGATGATGACAGTTCGGGTTAGAGAAGCTTCGAATGAACGCTTACAGTGAGCCCAGCCGACCGCGGGAGCAGTGGAACTGTCAGCCGTCGGGGAGACGGTGGCTGCTGTGGATGAGGCTAGTCCGCAAACTTGTCATATCAGAACTCTAGACCCAGATCAGGGGCAGCGCAACCTTCAGGAGGCTCCAATTGGCAGGCAAGACCGAGGTTTTCAACTTCAAATCGAATACAGGCGAGCTGCTGGCGGGGCGTCTGGAGCTGCCCGACGGCGACGCGGAGGCTGTTGCGATCTTCGCCCACTGCTTCACGTGCTCGAAGAACGTAGCAGCCGCGTCCCGCATCAGCCGGGCGTTGGCGGCCCTGGGCTTTGCCGTCCTGCGCTTTGACTTCACGGGGTTGGGCAACAGCGAGGGGGATTTCGCCAACACCAGCTTCTCATCGAACGTGGAGGACTTGGAGGCTGCTGCCCGTGCGCTCGAGGAGCAAGGGCTCGAGCCGCGGCTGCTGGTCGGGCACAGCCTCGGGGGCGCGGCCGTACTGGCTGCCGCGCCTCGCATCGACGGTGTCCAGGCGGTGGCGACGATCGGGGCGCCGTCGGAGCCGTCCCACGTCAAGCACTTGTTCGCCGGTGACGTTCCGACGATCGACGCAAATGGCCGTGCCGAAGTGACGTTGGCAGGGCGGCAGTTCACGATCCGCCGCGAGTTCATCGAAGACTTGGAAGCGCAGTCCCTGGCCGCGTCGTTGCCGACGATGAAACGGGCACTCCTCGTCTTTCACTCGCCGGTCGACGACACGGTGAGTATCGACCACGCTGCGAAGATCTTTCAAAGCGCGAAGCATCCCAAGAGCTTCGTGTCGCTGGACCAGGCAGACCACCTGTTGTCGCGCGTCGAAGATGCAGAGTATGTCGCTGATACGCTGGGGGTTTGGGCGGCGCGCTACCTGACCAAAGCGGAGATCGCTGCTACTGCACAGCTGCCGGCCGGCGCCGTTGTCGTCGATGGCGGCAGCGAAGGCTACCAACAGCGCGTGCGCACGGCCGAGCACGAATGGTTGGCAGACGAGCCGGTCTCCGTCGGGGGCGCGGGCACCGGTCCGACCCCGTACGACTTGCTGCTGGCGGCTTTGGGTACCTGCACGAACATGACGCTGCGGATGTACGCCAATCGTAAGCAGTGGCCATTGACGCGGACCTGGACGCAGCTCCGGATCGAGAAGATTCATGCCAAGGACTGCGCAGAATGTGAGACCGAGACCGGCAAGATCGATCGCATCTCGATCGACCTGCGTCTCGAGGGAGATCTCGATAGCGATCAGCGTGCCCGGCTCCTCGAGATCGCCCATCGCTGTCCCGTACACCGGACGCTGAAGAACGAGAAGCAGATCGGGATTACGGTTATCGACTGACTTTCTCGGTACTTGCCAGAAGCCTCCAGACGGCAGCCCCCGGCAACCGATATCTCGATCAGGGGGACTATTACATCCGGAGTCTGGCCGTGGGGTCTGAAGAGCTATTGGTAGTGAGTCTGGTCGTCATCGCGGCTGCGTTGTACGGCTACAAGGCAGCGCAGCGACTGCGGCGTCGTGATCGCCAGCTCGCTGACCAGTTGGTCAAGTACGCGGACCTGAATCAAGTACGCTGTGATCTCGAGGGGCAGCTGCAACGCCTCGAGCGGGCGACGAACGGGGCGCTCGATGGTCTGTGGGACTATGAGCCGGCGACAGGCGCGGTCTGGTATTCCGACCAATTCAAGCGGCTCGTGGGGCTGGAGCCCGAGCATTTCGACGACTTCAAGCCGTACCTGGATTCCTTCGCCAATCTGCTCCACCCGCAGGACAAAGATGAGACGTTTGCAGCTGTCGAAGCTCACCTGCAGCGCGACGCCACGTACGACGTCGACTACCGCTTGCGGATGCCCAACGGCAGCTACCGCTGGTTTCGAGCCCGCGGGCAAGCGGTGCGTGACGAGAATGGCACCCCGGTGCGTATGTCGGGATCGATCACCGATATCGATGACCAGCATACGGCGGAGAGTCGCCTAGACCTGGCGACCAAGTCGGCGCGAATCGGTCTGTGGGACTGGGACGTACCGAGCGGCCAGACGTACTTCAATGATACGTTCTATACGATGCTCGGCTACGAGCCCGGCGAGCTGCCAATGTGCCTCGATACGTGGAAGGACATTGCGCACCCCGACGATCTCGACAGCGCGATGCAAGACATCGAAGCTCACCTCGAGAATCGTACGCGAATCTACATCAACGAGCACCGGCTGCGTAAGAAGGACGGTTCGTGGCTGTGGGTGCGTGACATCGGTGAAGTCGTCGAGCGGCATGCATCCGGGGAACCTAAGCGCATGATCGGTGTACACGTCGACATCGATGCGATCAAACAGGCCGGCGAGGCGCTGGTCGAAGCACGCGAGGCCGCTGAGGCCGCAAGCCATGCCAAGAGCGAGTTCCTTGCCAACATGAGTCACGAAATCCGAACGCCGATGACGGCGATCCTCGGCTATGCGGATCTACTGCAGAGTGAAGGTGGCTTTGCAAGTGACCCCGAGCAAGCTGCCGATGCCGTGCGCACGATCCGTGGCAACGCCAACCACCTGCTCGCGATCATCAACGACATCCTCGACATGTCGAAGATCGAAGCCGGGCGCATGACGGTCGAGAGCCTCGCCACGAACCCAGCACAGATCGTCGAGGAAGTCGTTTCGCTGCTGCGGCCGCGGGCCGCCGGCAAAGGAGTTGATCTACGGATTCGCTACGATGGCACGATCCCAGAACACATCCACTCGGATCCGACGCGGCTGCGACAGATCCTGCTCAATCTGACGGGCAACGCGATCAAGTTCACTGAGGTTGGTAGTGTGACGATCGCTGTCTCGTGTCAACGAGACGAGCAGCAACTGACCTTCCGCGTCATTGACACCGGCATCGGCCTGACAGAGCAACAGCGCGACGCAATCGCCAAGTTCGATTCTTTCACGCAAGCAGACACGTCGACGACACGCAAGTTCGGTGGCACGGGCCTGGGCCTGAAGATCTCGAACGCGTTCGCACAGATCCTCGGGGGTGGCATCCACATTACGTCGGAAGAAGGGCGTGGCAGTACCTTCACGGTTTCGATTGGCACCGGCGACTTGGACGGTGTCGCGATGCTGAACCCAGAAGCACTGCCGCAGCGCACCCGTGGCGAGTTCCCAAAGCCGCAGCCGAAGAAGTCCTCGAACGCCCTGGTTGGCGTCCGCATCCTGTTGGCTGAAGATGGCCCAGACAACCAGAAGCTGATCTCCTTCTTGCTACGCCGAGCGGGTGCCGAAGTAACGATCGCCGACAATGGCCGGATCGCAGCGGAGGCGATCGAGAATGCAGCTCCAGAAGACTTGCCGCACATCGTCCTAATGGACATGCAGATGCCGGAACTAGACGGCTACAGCGCCACACGGCGCCTGCGATCGGCGGGGTGTACACTGCCGATCGTCGCGCTGACCGCCCACGCCATGGACGGGGATCGGGCCAAGTGCCTCGACGCGGGCTGTGACGACTTCCTGTCGAAGCCCATCGACAAGGTGAAGTTGATCGAGACCTGCGCCCGCCGCGCCGGTTGCCCCCAAACGGCTTAGGGTCTATGATCGTAGTCCGGAGGCCAGTGTGCCCAGAGACGCAAACGATCGACAGAGAGAACAGCACTACGAAGTGCTGATGCGCCTTGCCAAAAGCAAGTCGTGGGGCCACGGGAATCTCCAGGCTAGCCTCGGTGAAGTGACCGAAGCCGGCTCCCACACAATGGGTATCGACCGAGTCAACGTCTGGCTGTTCGAGACCAACCCAACTCGTATCCGCTGCATCGAGCACTACGATCGCAAGAGTGGCGAGCACGCCTCCAGCGGCGTCGAGATCGCTGCGGCTGACTATCCGAACTACTTCAAGGCGCTGCTGGCCGAGCGCACGATCGTTGCCGACGATGCGCACACCGACCCGCGGACCCGCGAGTTCTCCAAAGGCTATCTGGACGTACATGGCATCTCGTCGATGCTCGATGCGCCGCTGCATGCTGGCGGCGATGTCATCGGCATCGTCTGCTACGAACATGTCGGGCCACCGCGCCGGTGGACGGCAGCCGAGCAACAGTTTGCGGCCTCGCTTGCGGACCTGGCCGCACTAGCGATCGAGACAAGCGAACGCAAACAAGCAGAAGTCGCCGCCCGGCGGAGCGACGAACGAACCCGTGCGATCATCACGAACGCCCTCGACGCGATCGTCATCGCTGACGACAACGGGATCGTGATCGACTGGAATCCACGGGCGGAACACGTGTTCGGCTGGACCTACGATGAAGTCCTTGGCAAGACGTTGTACGAAACCGTAATTCCGGAGCGCTACCACGCAGAACATCGCGAGGGGATGGCGAATTACCTGGCGACCGGCGTGGGTCGTATCTTGAATCGGCGCGTTGAGATCACTGCCCGTCACAAGAACGGTCGCGAATTCCCAGTGGAGTTGGCGATCTCGCCGGTGAAGATCGGGGACACGCTCATCTTCAGCGCCTTCGTTCGCGACATCACTGATCGGATCCGAGCAGAGGAGGAAGTGCGCGCGCTCAATGTCGAGCTGGAAGACCGAGTCAAAAAGCGCACGGCAGAGCTAAGCGATGCGGTGCACGAGAAAGAAGCGCTGCTGCAGAAGCTGCAAGCCAGCAGTGTCGAGCTCGTCGATCGTTTGTGTGAGGTCGAACGCAAGTCGGCCGTTATTCGCAACGACCTCGAGCGCGCCCAGGTGATCCAACGCGCCCTGTTGCCGTCGCGGCCGCCGCGCTTGGATGGCGTACATGTCGACACGCTCTACCGCCCCGGAATGAGCGTAGGCGGCGATCTCTACGACATTACAGCGCTCGACGACGGACGCATCGTCTTCTACGTCGCGGATGCCGCCGGACATGGCGTTGCCGCCGCGATGCTGTCGGTGCTGTTCAAGCAGCGCCTGCAGATGAGCGATGATCGCGGGCGGACGCTTGCGCCTGCACAGGTGCTGCGGCAGGTCAACACCCAGATCTTCGATGACGTGTTGTCGCAGGGGTTGTTTCTGACAGTCAGCTATATGGTGTTCGATCCAACAACCCGCGAGATGCGCCTGGCTTCCGCGGGGCACACGCCGGTCGTACTGCGGCGCGCCAATGGAGAGTGTGTGCTGCTCGAACGGACAGGGCCGGCGTTGGGGCTCGTCGAGGACACGACCTTTACCGAACACCGGATTACCCTTGGACGTGGCGATCGGATGCTGCTGTACACCGACGGCCTGGCAGATGGTCTCGAGCCAGGGGCTAGTGAAACGTTCAACCTGCTGGTGTCCGCACTGACCGGCGATGCTCGCGAGGGACCGATCCGCCTGCGACGTTTGTACGACGACGCCGAGCGACGGGCGAACGAAGCCAACAACGAAGCGGGGCGTGACGACGTTACGCTGCTGATGATCGAGGCGAACGACGGCCCGTCGACGTTCGACAACGACGAAATGGCGGTACCGCACCCAGAAGCCGTCCCCACAGATGAACCCCGCCGCACGCTTTGGATGGCAGAAGGGGAGTACGAGACGCACGTGGCAGTACGCGGTAGCGGCACCTGGATGCAGTGCGAGACGTTTCGACGAATCGCGCAGTCGTCACTCGACAACGGCAAGCAGCTGACCGTCGACCTTGCTGAATGCACCCACCTCGACAGCTCTTTCCTCGGCACCCTGCACGAGATGGTTGCCAACCATCCTGAGGCGAAGACGCCGGTCCGGAGCCCCTGCGACGCCGTCCGCGCGCTGTTCGTAGAGCTGGGGCTGGATCGCGTGCTGAGCGCCGTCGACGACGAGCGCGTAGAGCCGCCGTGTGACCCGGTGCCGGTGACGCAGGAAACGCCCGTTCGTGACAGCCAGCACCGCCTGCTGCGCGCCCACGAAATCCTGTCGGAGTTGAGCGACGAGAACCGCGACCAGTTCCTCGGCGTGGTCGAGGCGCTCCGGGCGGAGCTCCGCAACGAGAACTGATCCGGGGTTGCGAAGAGCCCAATCCTCTGTCACGCTTTCCGCATGAACGAACAACACCCTCGATTCGGCGGTCAGACAGCTGCTCGGCCCCCGATTCCCAAAGTCGTCTTCGTTGGCATTTTCGCGTTTGTCGCCGCTGTCGTCGCGTGGACTAGTATCTACACGGTGCCGGCCGAATCGGAAGGGGTCGTGCTGCGCTTCGGGCGCTTCACGAAAACCGTGCCCCCGGGACTGCACTTCAAGGTGCCGTTCGGTGTCGATCGGGTGGCTATCGTGCAGGTGAAGCGGCAGCTCAAGCAAGAGTTCGGTTTTGGTACTACTGGGGCGACGAACCCGTACCAACACACCGACCGCAAGCAACAGTCGTTCGAGAAGTCGATGGTTACTGGAGACCTGAACGCGGCACTCGTCGAGTGGGTTGTGCAGTATCGCATCGAGCGTCCGGACTTGTACCTGTTCAAGGTGCGCAATGCCGACGCAACGCTGCGCGATGCTTCTGAGAGCGTCATGCGCGAGGTTGTTGGCGATCGCACCGTCGACGAAGTGATCACGGTCGGCCGTCAAGAGATCGAAGTCGAGGCGCTGCTGAAGTTGCAGGCCTTGAGTGCGGGCTACGAGATGGGGATCAAGATCGACCAGGTGCAGCTCAAGAACGTCAACCCACCACAGCGCGTGCAAGACTCGTTCAATGAGGTCAACCAATCGCAGCAAGAGCGCGAGCGCGCAATCAACATCGCCAACGGTGAGTACAACAAGTCGATTCCTCGTGCCCGCGGCGAGGCCGCCCAAAAAATCAGCGCTGCCGAGGGCTACGCCAAGCGCCGCATCAACGAGGCGGAGGGGGATGTGGCGGCTTTCAACTATCTCTACGCAGAATACATGAAAGCGCCGGAAGTGACGCGTCAGCGCCTGTATCTAGAAACCATGGCTGACATCCTGCCGCGCGTGCGAAGCAAGGTGATTCTCGACGCGGACGCGACCGGAATCCTGCCGCTGTTGAATCTCAGTGAGACCTTGCCGGCTGGAAAGGCGCGACGATGAGCAATCAACTACGCATTCTCATTGGTATTGGCATCATTGGCGCGATCATCATCTTCGCTGTTGCTTCGGGTTCGCTCTACACGATCTCCGAAACCGAGCAGGTCATCATCACTCAGTTTGGAAAGCCTGTGGGCGAGCCGATCACCGAGTCCGGGCTGAACTTCAAGATTCCGTTCGTGCAGGAGGTGAACCGCATCGACAAGCGTATCCTCGAATGGGATGGGCAGCGCACCGAAATGCCGACGAAGGACAAGCTCTACATCTCGGTGGACACCTACGGACGCTGGCGGATCACGAACCCGCTGGAGTACTTCCGCCGCCTGCGGGACGAACGCAGCGCACAATCGCGGCTGGAAGACATCTTGGGTAGTGAGACCCGCAACGCGATCGCAAAGCACGACCTGATCGAAATCATCCGTACGACGAAGGATCGGCAGCCAGCCGCTGCTGAAGTCCTCGAGGGGATCGATAGCTCATCAGAGTCGATCGGTGTGCTGCACTCGATCCAGAAAGGGCGCAAACTGATCGAGCAGGAAATCCAGACTGCTGCGAAGATCAAGCTCGCCGAATTCGGGATCGACCTCCTCGACGTTCGCTTCAAGCGGATCAACTACAACCAGACCGTCGTCGAGAAGATCTACGAGCGGATGATCTCCGAGCGGCAGCAGATCGCATCGCTGTTTCGTTCGGAAGGGGAAGGAGAGGCGGCCAAGATCCTGGGGCGCAAGGAACGCGATCTCGATGAGATCGAGTCCGAGGCCTACAAGGCGGTCCAACAACTCCAAGGCGCGGCGGATGCTCGCGCGACCGAAATCTATGCGGCGGCGTACAACAAGAGCAAAGAAGCTCGCGACCTGTACGCATTCTTGAAGACGATGGAAACCTACAAGGCGATCATCGACGCCGATAGCACGCTGGTCTTTTCGAGTAACAGCGAGTTGTTTAGCTTCTTGAAGAGCGCGACGAACCCGGCGAACTAATCCCTGCGCGCGACGCCACTGTCGATTGCGGCCTGCTGCACAGCTGCAGCGACGCTGCTGGCGACGGTGGCGTCGAAGACGCTGGGGATAATGTAGTCGGGTGAGAGGCAGTCGTCGGAGATCGTGCTGGCGATCGCGTGCGCTGCCGCCAGTTTCATTGGCTCGTTGATGTCGGTGGCCTGGCACGCGAGCGCGCCCTTGAAGATCCCAGGGAAGCACAAGACGTTGTTGATCTGGTTCGGGTAGTCACTCCGTCCAGTCGCCATCACTGCCACATGCGGGTAGGCGAGCTCGGGGCGGACTTCTGGATGCGGGTTTGCCATCGCGAACACTACCGGATCCTTGGCCATCTTCTGCAGCTCACTGACACCGATCAGGTCGGGTCCTGAAACGCCAACGAAGACGTCCGCGTTCGTCAGCACTTCGCTGAGCGTGCCGCTCTCGCGGTGTGGATTCGTGATCGCGGCGTACTTGGCCTTCGCGTCGTTCAAGCCGTCGCGGCCGACGTAGACGGCACCGTGCCGATCGCAGCCAATGATGTTCGAGACCCCAGCGGCCAGCAGCATGTGCGTGCACGCCGTCCCTGCCGCGCCGACGCCGGCGACGACGAGTTTCAGATCTGCGGGCTGCTTGCCGACCAACTTCATAGCGTTCAAGAACGCTGCGACCAGGCAAACGGCGGTGCCATGCTGATCGTCGTGGAAGACTGGGATGTCGAGTAACTCCTTCAGCCGCGCCTCGATCTCGAAGCAGCGTGGTGCCGAGATGTCTTCGAGGTTGATCCCACCGAAGGCGGGGGCGATCTGCGTCACGGTGCGGACGATCTCGTCGGTGTCCTTCGTGTCGAGGCAGATTGGAAACGCATCGACTCCGGCGAAGTCCTTGAAGAGCTGCGCCTTGCCCTCCATGACTGGCATGGCTGCAGCCGGACCGATGTCCCCAAGGCCCAAGACGGCAGTGCCGTCCGATACGACAGCGACTGTGTTGCGCTTGATCGTTAGCTGCCAAGCCTTCTCAGGCGCGTCTCGAATCGCCTCACAGACGCGCGCGACGCCCGGCGTGTAGGCCATCGACAGCTGCTCGCGGGTGCGAATCGGTTGTTTTCCGGACACCTCGATCTTGCCCCCAAGATGCATCAGGAACGTTCGATCGGACAGGTGGAGCAATTCGACACCCTCGAGCTGCGACAGTGTCTGCTCTAGCTGCTTCTGATGGTCATCGCCGTGGGCGTAGATCGTGATATCCTGCGTTGTGCCGGAGCGATCCACACGGACGGTGTCCATCGCTGCGACCATCCCATCGCCATCGGCGACGGCCTGCACGACGTTCACGAGTGAATTCTTGGTGGTGTCGATGTGCAGGCGTGCAGTGAAAGAGGCGCTCGCAGAGGGAACGATGTGCCCTTGAGTCATCTCGGTAGCTCCTGTCGCAAGCGTTCGAGGAGGAACCCGGGATAAGACGGTAGTCTACTCAGGGGTCCCAGGTTCCTTCTCGAACGCTCGCGGTTCCTTCTCGAACGCTCGCGGTTCCTTCTCGGACGCTCGCGGTTCCTTCTCGGACGCTCGCGTTTTCTTCAGCAAGTACCCACAACCGCGGCGTCTAGCGGTGCGGCCCTTCGACGTGCACGATCAGTAGCTCGCACTGTCCAGCTTCGTCACTACCCAGATTGGCGACTACCAGGCACTGCGAGTCGCCCAGTAGCGTGCGGCCAGTCGTCGTCCGGATCGACACCTCCGGTAGCTGGATCTCCCCGAGATCACCGACCTTGGCTGTTGGGAACGGCAGAGGGGCGGTCGCACGCTTTGCGGTCCATTCCAGAAGGTTGCCTACGGGCTCTTTCGCCGACGGGGTCTGTTTGACCATCAGTTGCAGCGTCGTGCCAAGCGTCAGCGTCGAGATCACCGGGTCCACCACGGCGTCCTTCAGTTCGTAGTCGGCGACATATGCCATTTGATTCGTCATCGAAACCGACGCGGTTTCTTTCGGCAGCACGGCGAGTCTTGGCGCCGTCAAAAGCTGCACTTTGTTGGCGACAGTGAGGTCGCGGATCGTAGCGTGTATCTCCTTGCTGTCGGGCGTGGCTGTCGCCTGTTCCGCACTGACGTGAAAGCGCTCGAGAGCGTCACGAGGTACAGCAACGATTTGTGCGTTGATCGAGTAGATCCCAGATTTCTCGTCGCGGACACCGCGCAACAGCTGCCCGACGCTGCGTTGCGCCTTGGTGTCGGCGATGACCGCGAGACTGCCACCCGAGATGATCTGCACGTGCGCATCGCTGTCATGCTTGGCGATCAGCTGCTCGATCAACTCGACGAGTCGATCTGCGGTGAACAATGGATCGTCGTCTTCGTCCTCATTCTCTTCGAACGTAACTTCCCCTTGGTCGAGACCTAGTTTCGGACCCGGGAAGTGACGCACCGGCCGAATGAGGTCGCCGATCTCGTACAGTTCGAGGTAGCGTTCTTGCGCGCAAACAGGAAGAGCGAACAACAGGACCAGTAGTGCGACGATCTTCATCGGAGCCTCCTATCGACACCCCGATGAAACGCGACGAGGGTCACGATTCCGTCACCACTACCTAGCGATGCGGCGGGTGGCGATCGCTTTCCGACGTGGGGCTGATCCCTGCAGGTGCAGAGCCCAGTTGAGGATACTCGACCGTGATCGCCGGCCACGTTCCGCCGCGAACGTTGAAATGTCCAGTGACTCGCAGCCACCTCGGCTGGGTTGCTGCGACCAAGTCATCGGTGATCTTGTTCGTGACGGCCTCGTGGAAATGCCCTTCGTTGCGGAAGGACCACAGGTAAAGCTTCAGCGACTTGAGCTCGACGCAGAGCTTGTCGGCCACGTACTCGATACGGATGCGCGCGAAATCGGGTTGCCCGGTGACTGGACAGTTGCATGTGAACTCAGGGCAGTCGAAGTCGATGAGGTAGTCACGCTCTGGATTCGGGTTGTCGAATGTGTCGAGAGCGCGGCTGGGTTGTGTGCTCACTGCTTCTTGCCTGCCTTGATCGTCAGAACCATCTTGTACCAGGCCTCCTTGTGGGCCTGCATCGTTTTCTCCGGTCCGGTTGTCCGAATGAAGTAGTTTCCGTTGTCGGTCTCGACGATGGCAGAGAGCATCATGACGCCGGGCGTGACTTTCTCGGGGTTGCGAGGGTCGCCGGCGTAGTCTCCACGTATCTCGGCAATCGTCACCGGTAGACCGTCAACCTTCTGCTTCGAGAAGATGCAGTGTTCGTCATCGGACAGGCCTTCGGGCTTGCGCATCTGGCTGCGCCACCGTGCCAGGTTCGCTTCGACCGAACCGGCTCCACCTTTGAAGTGGAACACGACGAGTTCCGCTGAGCCTTGACCGTCCTTGACCTCCGGAAGCGTGTAGACCGCCTTGCGGATACCGGCAGCGACCGGCGCCACCTTCGTGAACCAAGTCTTGGGCGGCGTGAGAGTGAACGTGCCGAAGTCACCGGCAACCGCCGGCACAGCTGCACGACTGGTGGGGCCAGACGCCGTCCCTGTTGTCGGGCGGGATGTCGTGGGGTGCGATGTCGTGGGGCGGGAGCGGGTCGACTGGGCGCCGGCAGCGCTGGTAGCGACGCAGGCAGTGACGATTACGACGCAAAGGATGCGATTCATGGGGACCTCCATCATGAGAAAACGCCGGGGACGGTTCTCCGCCCCCGGCGTTTTTTACCACACCTAGCCGCAACTAGCAGCGACTACTACGGGCAGGTCCCGTAAGAGCCGCAAGCCAGGTTGGTGCCTGCAGCATCGAGGCCGCACCCTGGGTACGGCGCCGGTAGCGGCACCGTCGGCCCAAAGAGCGCGTTCAAGATCCGCACGGCATCAGCAATGTTGAGCACTTCGTCGTCGTTGGCGTCGCAAGCGTCGTCACAAGCCAACACGTTGGCTGCGCCGCTGGGGAACAGTAATCCCAACAGCCAGACCGGGTCGGCGATGTTGATCGAGCTGTCGTCGTTGCAGTCGCCGCGACGGAACTCGGTACCGATCGTCGGTTGCAGGTCTAGCTGACCATTGACGAACAGCGGCTGCAGAGCGTTGCCAATGTCAGTCGTGACGATGTTGTCGATGACCGGGTTACCCAGCGTGCCGTTCGTGAACGTCAGGTTCGTCAGCTCCCCATCGGTGTCGCCGGCCAAGTTGGCCGCGTTGGTTGCGTACGTGACGTCGATGATCGGTTGCGGTGTCGGCGCGGACAAGAACTCGATGAAGTCCAGGTCGAACAAGATGCCGACAGCGAAGCCGTTCGGGAACGTGTACGGCACGTAGAACTGCGGCCCGAGACCCAGCTGCATGGCTTCCAACAGCGGACTTGGATCGACCGACGTCGGGGTGAGCAGTTGCGGGTCGTTGGCGACAGCCATCGACACGCCGGCCGTATCGTTCGGGAAACCGAAGTTGCTGCTCATCTCTTCCAGCGAGTAAGTCACCGAAAACGTACCAGCACCGCTGGTCTCGTTGTACGTGACCGTCTTGGTCTCGGCCTGGAACTCGTACAGCAGTGGCGGCGTCACGATCTGCACGTTGCAGATGCTGATCGACGACTCGGCGCCGTTACGGAACGTCTGGACCGAGTAGTTCCAGCTGCCATCTGGTGCGGCACTGTCGATGAATCCGGTATCGGTACCCGGCAGCGTCGCCAGCAGGACGTTGTTGCGCTTCACTTCGATCGAGTCATACGTGTCGGGCACGCTCCACGCCAGCGTTGCCGTTCCCGGAGACGGAGCGCAGGTCAGGTTCTGGACCGGAGCCGGGATGTCGGCCGGTCCCATGGCGACGACGGTCGTGCCGGTGCCGGTGAAACCCGTCTGACGGAAATAGCCGATTTGCATCGTCACCGGCGCGGGCGGGTAGTCAGCAGTGAAACGGAAGTTGTAGAGGGTTCCCCAGCGGATCGCGTTGGCGTTGGGGTCTACCGCTTCGGTGTCGGTTGCCCAGTTGAGGTTGTCCGTGCCGACGACGCCCGGCCAATCCGTACCGACGATCGGGTCGGTGCTGTGGTATTCGACATCGTGGAAACCGACGCCAGTGATCGTGGCGCCAGTTGGGAACGGCACCTCGAACTCACGACAGCCACGCGTCGAGTTCTGGTTGTAGAGGGCGTACTCGTAGGTCCAGGTACCATCGAAGTTGTTGGTGACGAGCGTACCGAGGACCATACGCCCCTGTACCGGTGCTTCACCGGTCGGGATCGTCTTCAAGATCACGTTCGGGTCGAGGTCGGCCCACGCTTGAATGCACGTGCGCTGACGCTGAGTCGGCTGGTTGTACGTGATCGACAGCGAGCCAGGCGTCACGTCGACGCCGCGGTACGAGCAGTTGTTGTACGCGTTGCCAGCCAGCGCGTCGTCCTTCGTGACGTACTGAGCTTCAACGAGGTAGTCGGCGCCGGGGTAGAGTGTTGCCGACAGGTCGTTGCCGTGGACGCGCAAACGGCGCCACGTCGAGTCGGTGTTGCTGGGGTCGGCGATCTGCGGGTACGTGAAGAGCCCCTCGTGCGGGGCCGTGACCTCGAGGCGAGTCCCCAGGCTCCCCTGGCTGCCGTTGAGGCCAGCCCCGTACGGATCGGAGCAGCCGAGGCCAAGAGCACTACCACTGCCGGGCGCACAGCCGCAGCTGCAAGAGTTGCCCTGCAGCGCCGCGAAGCCGTGCTTGAGCCAGCTCATGCCGATCTGCTCGAAGCGACCGTTGTGGTGGCGAAACATGTTCTGGGAGATGACCGGGTGGTCGTTCGTGCCGGCGATCCACGACAGGAGCGCGGTGCCGATGTTGCACGACGTCGTGCCGATCGAATACGAATAGTACGGCGACCCCGACGGGGAGCCGTAGCTGTTGGGTGTCGTGATCACGCCAACAATTACGTCCGGTCCATTGCCTCCCTTTTCGCCGCCTGGCGGCGTGCACTGGCCAGATACCATCGTGCCAAAGAACGCGATTGCGACGAAGCCAATAGCTGCGCGCAAGCTGTACTGCGATCCCATGCTTTCTCTCTCCATCTTCCCCCCCAGGAAGTTTCTGACACTACGGGCAGTGAATAAAGTTGGCACAATCGAGCGGACCTCCCGAGTCGGCGCCGCAGCCTGGATACGGTGCAGGCAACGGATCGGTCGGGCCAAATAGTGCGTTCAGAATCCGCACGGCGTCTGCGATGTTTAGCGACTCGTCGTCGTTACCGTCGCAAGCGTCGAGACACTCGAGCACGTTGGCCGTGCCCTGCGGGAACAAGAAGCCTAGCAGGAACACCGCGTCGGCAATGTTGGTGCTCCCGTCGCCGTTGCAGTCGCCGCGCGAGAAGATCCCCGTGCCCGGGACCAGGTCGATCTGGCCGTGCACGAACTGCGGAAACAGCGCGAGGATGTCAACAGTGACGAGGTTGTCGATCGGCGACGTACCGATCGTGCCGTCCGTGAACACCAGTTGCGTGGTCGCACCGGCACTGTTCCCACTGAGATTCAGCGCATTCGTCTCGTAGCTAACGGTCATGACTTCGAGCCCCGGCGTTCCTGCAGTCAGGAACTCCAGGAAGTTGAGGTCGAACACGATTCCCGCGCCGATCCCGTTTGGCTGAATATAAGGAACGTAGAACTGCGGGCCGGTGTTGAGCTGCAATGCCTGCAGGGCCGGGCTCAACGTCATCGCCGTCGGTTCGATCAGCGACGGATCATTGACGAGAGCGACCGAGATCCCCGAAACGTCGTTCGGGTAGCCCGTGTTGCCAGCGTCCTCGACCAGCGTAATGTCGATGTCGAACGTTGCTGCGCCGGAAAGGTCGCTGTAACCAACGGTCGCGCTATCGGCGACGACTTGGTAGAGGACCTCGGGCAGCGGCTCCAGGTCAATGACGCCGTGTTGGAACGACGGCGGGATCCCCACGCCGGCCACTGTTGTCACGATGTTGTCGACCGGGGAAGTGCCGATCAGACCGTCCACGAAGGTCAGCTGCGTCGCCGCGCCGACCGTGTTGCCGGCTAGCGTGGCGGGTACCGTATCGTAGTCGACCGTCATGATCGGGATCGGACTCGACGCTTGCAGGAACTCAATGTAGTTGAGGTCGAAAACGATCCCCGCTGCAACTCCGTCTGAGTACATGTACGGGACGTAGAACTGCGGGCCGAGGCCATTGCGCAGGACTTGCATCGACCCAGCAAGGTTGACGGCTGTCGGCGTGATCATGCTGTCGTTGTTGGCGACGGCAAACGATACGCCTGCGACGTCGTTGGGATAGCCAAGGCTGCCCGGGTCTTCGAACACTGACAGGTTGGCCGAGAAGCTGGCCGCCCCCGTCGTGCGATCGTAGCGCACCGTCTTGCTGTCCGCGACGACCTCGAACGTGGTCGGCAGCGGCGGATCGACGGTCATCTGGCACAGCGCTGGACTCGCGGTGTCGGGGCCGTTGATCGCGAACACGCGATACACGTACGACCCGGGTGTCACGGCTGTATCCGTGAAGAACTCTTGGGTGCCGGGCAAGTTCGCGATTGGCAGGCCGCTGCGGCGGACCTCCAGCGACGTGTAGGTTCCTTGATTGCTCCAGGCGAGGCTGACGTTGCCTTGCCCACTCGAGCAGATCAGATTCGTTACCGGCTGTACCGGCAAGATAGTGACGGAACAGGGTGCGGGTCCAGAGCCTGTCCCGCCGTCGAATCCTACCACCGTGTAGTTGTAGGTGCCGGTCGCGAGGCCGAAATCGTCGTAGAACGTCTGGGTCCCCGGCAACGTCGCTTGCAGGGCGCCGTCGCGGAAGACTTGCACGCTGGTATAGAGCTGACCGTTGGTCCAGTTCAGCGCGACGTCGTTGTCGGTCACGTCGCAAGTGAGGTTCGTGATTCCGGGGATGAACGTGCCACTGGGCACGTCGACGGCGACTGAGATCGTGTTCGCTGCCGTCGCGTGTGGGCGAAACATCGTCAAGGTCATGAGTCCGGGAGTTGGGCCAGCGTTCGCTGTGAAACGGTATGAGTACGCCGAGCCCCAACGAATCGCGTTGGCGTTCACGTTCGTCGAGTGCGTTTCCGTCTCCCACTCGATGCTGGCGCCAAGCTGGGCGTTGCTCCAGTCGGTGCCGGAGATGACTTCGTTGGAGTGATAGTCGACGTCGTGGAAGCCGACGTTCGTCAACGTCAGTGCACCTGGCACTGGAATCGAGACCTTTTGGATCCCACGCGACGAGTTCTGGTTGTAGACGACGTATTCGTAGTCGAACGTGCCGTTACCGTTGTCGTAGACGCGGCTCCCGATCAGGAGGCGTCCCGGGTGCGGTGTCTCGCCGGGCGCAAACACCTCGGCGATGTCGACCTGAGGGTCGCTGTCCTGCCAGGCTTGGATCGCCGGCAGCTGGCGCGCCGTGCTGCCGTTGTAGCTCATGCTGCCGCCGGCGCTGAAGACGACCGGGCGGTACGACGCGTTGTTGTAGGCGTTGCCGGCCAGCGCGTCGTCGTTCGTGATGTACATCGCTTCGACCCAGTACTCAGCGCCCGGGTTCTGAGCCGGCACGATGTCGCTGGTGAGGACACGCAGGCGCCGCCATGTGAGGTCGGCGTTGAACGGGCTTAGCACGCGCGGGTAGGTGTACGTACCCGAGTGCGGGTCGCCAACTTCCGAGCGCGCGCCGAGGCTGCCGTTGCTGCCGTTCAGGCTCGAGCCGTACGGGTCGGAACAACCAACACCGAGCAAGCTGCCGCTGCCAGAAGGCGCACAGCCGCAACCACACGCGTTGAACTGCAAAGCCGTGAAACCGTGCTTGAGCCAGCTCATGCCGATCTGCTCGAAGCGACCGTCCTTGAGGCGGAACAGGTTCTGGCCAATAACCGGATGCTTGTTCGTGCTCGCGAACCACTCGAGGTTCGTCGTACCGATGTTGCAAGAGCGAGTTCCGACCGAGTAGGCGTTGTATCCACCGGCGGCTCCGTAGTTCGAGACGCCGTAGATCTCGCCGACAATGACGTCGGGGCCGTTACCGCCGAGCCCGTTACCGGGGTTGCACTGGCCATAGGCCGGCAAGCCCACGGCGAGCAGAGCACATACCATGAGAAGGTGAATCCTAGTCATTCCCGACATCCTTCATCTGCGTAGAGAGATTCCCAGCCGCGCCCACGGCTGGCCCCAGATCCTGACCCACGATTCAACCGGGTGGTCGGGGGGGCGTCAACTAGCGTAAACGCTTGAAATCTCTCATTTCCCAGGGCTTACCTGGTGTCCACAGAGAAAGCTGCCCCTTCCGAATTTGCATGGATGTGCGGTAAGTACATCGCTTCAGCAACGACTGGCAGCGCCCGGAAGCGTCCCGGGCGTTCGGCCCGAAGTTCATATGCGAACTGGGTCTTCCCCTCGGGCAGGCGGCTGGCGAAGTGCAGAACCCGATCGTCGCGAAACTCGCGGTAGCTGAAGACGCCACCGACGTAGCCAGACCGCACCGCCAAAGCCTCCAGACCAGAGGGTTTGTGATCGGTGAACATCAGGTAGCGGAAGTTCTGTGGGCTGTCGACTTCGACCTCGACCAGCACTCGGTCGCCGGGTTGCAGCTCGGCTCCGACTGGCAGCGGGATCTTCGAACGGGTCGTCGTCGGGACCATGCGGCGTCGCTCGAGTCCGTTCTCGTAGTAGACCTCTTCACGCTCCGATGGCGTATCGACGAGCTGGAAGTAGCGGCGCTCGACGGCCAGACGGTGGCCTCCTGCCGGGATCGGATCCTCTTGTGAATAGAAAGAAAGCGTCGCGTCCCAATAGAGCTCGCCCTGCCCCTGACGACGCAGCTGTAGCTTGTGGCCGCCGGCGTAGAGGGGGGCGCTCGGTACGACCAAGTTGTGGCGCCGCGTGAACAGCTCCTCGCGGCGGATATCGAAGCTGCCAATGACTTTGTCGTTGAGCACGACGTCGACCTTCATGTTGGCCAGCAGTTCGCCGCTCTTCTGGAGGTATCCCGCCAGCGCGAACGCGACTGCCGCAGTCGACTTCGTGGAGTCGTAGTGGCTGCCCTGGCGATTCTCGATCAGCCAGCGAACCATTTCACGGACGCGTGGATCGTCCGGCTGGATCGCCAGGAACGCTTCGAGCGTGCGCGCCGTTGCTTCGACGCCGGAGTCGAACCACCAGGAGTAGTTGCGGCGCTGACCAAAATGCGTCGTGCCCCACTCGGGCTTGCGGATCTCGTGGTTGCGCAGGTTGCGCAGTAGTACCTGCGGCCGTTCGTCGCCATCGATCTCCAGCGCGGCGATGCCGAGGGCCAGCAGGGCCTTCCCTTGCGGACCCAGGCGGTCGCGGAAGCCGTACAGGACGCCAGCCAAGTGCTGCAGCGCATCGTTGGCATCGCTTGCACTGCCATCGACGTTCAAGACCTGGTGTGCGCGGAACAGGGCGCGACCGACCATCGCAAACTCTTCGAAGTCGGGGCGGTCGTAGATCTGCGCCTCCCCGGCCAGGTCGCGGCCGTTGAGGTGAATCAGCAGCCACTGCGCACCTCGCGTCATGCTGCGTCGCGGCAAGTCCACACCTGCACCGAGAGCCGTCGCGTAGGCATCGACGACCAGCGCCGTGATGTATGGATCGCCGGGGGCGCCTGCCCACCAGCCCCACGAGCCGTCCCCGTTCTGGGCCGCTTGCAAGCGCGCATCGCCAGCCGTCAGCAGCTTCTGCAGGTCTCCGGGGCGAAACAGCTCCAGCGGCCGCGTCTGCAAATGTCCCCAGTAGCCGGTGGGGTGTTGGGCGGCCTCTTCCGGCAGGATCTCGTCCAGCTTCACGCCGGTGGCCTGCAGTGTCTGGGCCACCACAGCAGCTGGGAGGAAGCGATGGAGCGTCTGTTCGACGCAACCGTACGGGTAGCGCACCAGGTAGGGGAGGCTCTCGATCAATGCGATCGCCGGGGACGCGGTGCAGTTGATCTGCAGGGTACGGGTCGCGGCGACGCTCTCTTCTGGGACGATGAAGTCCCACTCAGCTTGGGTCGTGCCTTCGACGTCGAGGACGACACCGGCGCCGGTGATGCTGCGATCCAATCCGTAGCGCAGCGCCGGGATCCGGCGCTCCAGAGCATCGCCTTCCCGCGGCGTGTTGGCGACGAGCGACAAGACGACTTCACCGGTGCCAATCACGCGAAACGGTACGTCGATGCGCGCTTCCCCTTTGGCTGGGATCTTGACGCTACGGGCGATTCGCCCGCTCGCCGTGTCGGCGGCGCCAATGGGTTCGAGGATGCTACTGGGGAATTGCAGTTCAATGGTACCGTCGAGCTCCTCTGCGAAACGGCTACGTACCAGCGCGGAGACGACGACCTCATCGCGCTCGCGGAAGAACCGTGGAGCGGCCAGGCGGGCCAGGATGCGCTGCGTCGTGCGCATCTGCAGACGCGCTTCGAGCACGCGGCCATCGGCCGTCATGCCACGAGCGATACCGATCCAGCGCGTCAGCGAATCTGGCATTGTGACTTCGAGACTCGCTAGGCCGTCTGCGGCCGTCGCAAACGAGGACTTCCAAACGGCGGTCTCGTCGAAGCGGGAGCGTAGACGCGGCTTCTTCTTCTCGGGTGCGCCGCCTTCGCCGCCGTCACCCTGGAAATCGTCCCCCGAACTCAGCGATAGGGAACCGGCCTCGTCCGCTTCTTCCGAGTCGTAGAGTGCCCGGGAGTTCTCGGCAAGCGCACCACGGCGGCGGCCGAGACGCTTGCCTTCGGCTTTACCCTTTGCCATCTCTCGTGTCGGAGCGGCTGCACTCGTCGGCGCCGCGTCGGCACCCCAACCCTGGCTCGGCTCTGCGAAAGCGGCTGCGAGCATCGGCGACAGGAACGGGAATTGATAGCGCCACGAGCGAAAGCGCGAAGGTAAGTTGCGATTGCGGTACTTGCGCGGTTCGTTGTCGAGCCAGCGCCCGTTCGTCGGTGCTTTGAAACGCGTCGAGTACACGTGTCTCAGGTCGAAGTCCCACTTCTTGCCGTAGAAGTGTTCCAGCGTCGACGCGCGGAACTCCGGCTGAATTGCGTGGATCGCCTCGTCATAAAGGGTCAGCGAAAAGGTGCCGGCGACCGGCCGCCCATCGTGGTCGCGAACTTTTAGCTGCAGTGCGACACTGTCTCCCGGACGGACTTCATCCGCGTTCGACGAGAGCTCGCCCTCGAGAAACACGTGTTCGGGCGGTACCAAGACGCCGCGCTGCGTTCGAAAGTAGTCGCCGTTACGGACGACGATCGCCGTCAGAAAGAAGTTCGGCGTGTCGGCAGAGGTTGCCGGGAACTCGAACTGCGCCACATGACCGCGAGCGCGAATTGTCTGCACATCGACGAACAAGCCACCGCCCGATCGCAGCAGCAGGACTTCCGCATCCGGCGCCTCACAGACCACAGCACCGCGAATCGTGTCACCGATCGCGTACTCTCGTGCCGACGTCAGGATCTGAATTCCCTGCAGTTTGTAGCCCCGCCCGGTGTAGGCAGGCGTCAGCACCCAAACGTACGTGCTTGCTTCGATCGCATTCTCACGACGGTCGCGTGTGCGATACGTGATGCGAAACTGTCCGGGTTCGTCGATGACTTCCGAGAACATCTTGGGTTCGAGGCCCACGCTGAAAGGCGTTGTCAGAATCGGTTCCCACTCGGTGCGGACCGTCGGTCCTTCATCGGTGTTTACCTCGCGATCGCGGCGCCGCGCGATCTCGACTTCGCCACTGCTTGCAATCGGCTCTTGATCGGGGCGAATTGAACGCACGGCGATCTGTAGCTGTTCACCGGCGGCGTAGATCTCGACCTCGGGATCGAGGTGCGCGAAGAACTCGGTGTGGGTCACGGGGAGCGGCCGCGTTGCCGCTTCCTCTCGCTCTGCGTCGTCGGTGATCCACGCAGAGACGTGGTAAGTCGAGTCTTTGGCATCCGGAAACTCTGCGGTCGGGACATCGAAGGTAGCGTTGCCTTCCGCGTCGAGGTTGCCTTCGGCGCTGAACACATCTTCTTGGTTCCAGTAAGAGTGTTCGTTGCGGGGGTGGTACCACGAATAGCGTCGTGGTTTGTCGAAGCGAAAGTGCAACGGCGAGCGCGTCACCTTGATGCGCACCGCTCCAGAGCGCACAGGGTCGCCGGCAAGGAAGCGCCCGCGCACTTTCACCTGCAGCGGGTCGCCGACGAGCAGCGGCTCGTCCGGCGTTTCGATCTGCACCTCGAATTCGGGCATTCGGTACTCTTCGACGCGAAACACCATGGAGTTCTCGACGCGCTTGGTCCCGCCGTCGACCACCTTGTGCAACTGCAGTTTGTAGTTACCCAACGGGCTCTCCGGCGATAGCGCTACCGATCCGGAGATCGCGCCGTTGGCGTCGGTGACGAAGTTGTCTTCGAGAATGGCCTGGTCGCGGGGGTCCATGATCTTCAGGGAAAACCCTTCACCGGCCTTCGCCTCCGTGTACTGGGCGCCGTCCCAGTAACGGCAGGTCACCTTGAAGTGAGCGGTTTGTTCTGGCCGGTACGCTGGACGATCGGATTCCACGTACGCGATCCAGCGCGGCTTACGGTGGCTGTTTTGCCACTGGGTCGTGCTACCACTCAGGGTTACGTGGTTGCCCAGTTGCGTTGCTGTCGTGACGCGGACGCTGCGTTTCACTGCGGCCGGCGTGAAGTCCTTCGGGAAGCGCCATCGTGCAACTCCGTCGGCATCGGTCCGCGCCCGATGAGTCTTGAACACGCGCTCGCGACCGTGACGGGTATCGAGGCGGAACATGACGTCTGCGTTCGCGCGTGGCTGGCCGGTGCCCGAGTCTGTCACCCAGGCGATCGCTTCCTCGATTCCCATGTGGGTCGTCATGGCGAGGTCGGAGATCAAGATCACAGTCTCGATCTGTCGGTCCGTGCCGGCGACGCGCAGCAGATAAGCTCCAGGACGCTCTTCGGGCACAACGATCGGGAACGTGCGTTGTTTGTGATCGGGCGTGCACCCCGTCTTCGTGCTCCACGAGATGTGGTCGGCATCGTCGGGGATCGCGAGCGCTTCGGTGTTGCGCTGCAGGAGGTTCAGCGGGTTGTCGATCGGGTACAGGCGACAGATCAGGCTGGTCACGTTGCGGGCGCGAGCTTCGAGAACGGGCGCTGTGCCAGTCGCGAAGTGAGGCGGCGCGCTGATGCGCACATGCTCTTGCTGAATGTGCTGGATGCGTCCGGCCGCGGATTCGGCCCATTGACTCTCTGGATAGGTGTCGATGAGCTTCTGATAACGAGGAATCGCGGCGACTAGATCCAAGACGTAGTTCTCGGTGGCGTAGGCAATCAAGAAGCAGGCATCGTCGGCGCGGCCATCGTTGGGGAAGCGCCGCAGCACTTCGCGCCAGTCGTCGAGGCCGCGCCCGACTGCGGCCAGCCACTCGGCGGCCTGCTCGCGAGCAGCCTCATCTTCGATGCGTGCGATCAGGTCCTCGATCTTCGGTGTCGTATCCCAGCTACCGCGCGAGTTTCCAAGGCTGTGGATGCGAAACATCCCACGCTCGAGCAGTGCTCGTGCAATCAAGTCTGAGTCGGGCGCGGTCGTGACGATCTTCTCGTACAGCGCCAACGCATCCTCGCGGCGTTTCTGATCGGTCTCTTCGCCGCGCCGCGTGCGCCACAACTCCCACGGCACGTTGGGCTCTTCTTGGCCGCCGTACTTGTCTTCCCACTGTTGCTGCTTGTAGTCGTACTGCCAACTGCGCTGCAGGGCATTGATCTTGTCGAAAGCCGCTCCACACCAATCTCGACGATGTTTGTCACCTCCGCCGGCGAACAGCTTCAGGGCACTGTTGAGCGCGTCGAGCTTCGACCAACCACCGTGACGATTCCCCGTGCGCCGGCCCACGGTCTGCAGGATGTGTGCGTTCCATGGGAAGCCGGGCAACTCGTACGCCTGCAGGAAGTCGCCGAGCGCGTTCCAATCACGAAGGCCTTCGTGGCAAGCGGCGAGATGAGCCAGTACCTGGCCGCGTTGGTCGCTGCTGAGCTGGACGTCGGCGTCCCCCAGGATGTCGAAGTAGATGTCGCGGGCGCTTCGGTACGATTTCTCGGCGAACAGCCGTTCTGCTTCGGCGAAACGGTCTTGAGGTGTGGCGTCGACGATTGCGAAGGACATCGACAGCCCGACCAAGACGGCAATCACAGGGATGGAGCGGTGGGCGCGCATCGGCGCTCCTTTCTTGTCTATTCTCTGGATTCACAGACCGAGGTTAGCTGCCGAGGTTGCCGTTTGCAGGGCGTCTTTTTCCAGAAAGCACGGAATTCCCTAGAGGCAAAGGGGGCTGCGCTGGCTAAACTCGCCGGCATGGATCCCAGATTACCCCCGGACTTCTCCGCTACGACCAGCCCAGCCCTGCCGACTATCCTCGCCTGCTCGCCGACACACCTCCGGTGGGGGGGCGGATTCGTGCCGAAGCCGAGGACTTTCACGTCACGGAGGTGCCCCTCTACAACTTCTGCGGTCGCGGCGAGCACCTCTATCTGACGATTACGAAGACCAACCGCACAACGCTGCAGATCGTCGATTACCTGGCGAAGAATCTCCGGATTCAGACGCTCCAGATCGGCTTTGCCGGCTTCAAGGACAAGCGCGCGGTCACGCAGCAAACATTCTCGATCCAGGGCGCGAAGGAAGAGGACGTGCGGCCCCTCGATGCGCCGTGGATGCGGATCGATGCGATCACGTACCACAAGAATAAGCTGCGTGCAGGCCACCTGTCAGCCAACCGCTTTCGGATCAAAGTCCGCGATGCAGAAGCCGGATCGTTACCGCGCGCCCAGGCTATGGTGGCGGAGCTACGTCGGATCGGAGTGCCGAACTTCTACGGCCCGCAGCGTTTCGGCCGCTTTGGCGATAGCCATCGGATTGGCCGTGCGATGCTGCACCGAAACCCGCAGGAAGTGGCCGACGTGCTGATGGGGCCGCGCCCCGAAGCACCGGAGCCGTTTCGCGATCTCTATGCTGCAGGCCACTACGCCCAGGCGCTCGAAGAGCTGCCGCTCGGGCGCCCGACGGAGGCCGCGATGCTGCACTGCCTGCGGCGCCAGCCGGGAAACTTCCGCGCCGCCGTGCGCCGCATCCCGCGCGAGATGCGACGGATGTACTTCTCAGCGTACCAGAGCTATCTGTTCAACTGGGCGCTGCGCGAGCGCCTCGAAGCAGGGCGCGAAGCGTTGTCGACGGTCGAGGTAGGTGACCTGGCCTACATCCACACCAAGGGGGCCTGCTTCTTGGTGACCCCAGACGAGTTGGCCGATTCACAGGAGCGAGCAGCCCAGCACGAGATCAGCCCATCCGGGCCGATCTTCGGCCGCAAGATGACCTTTGCAGAGGGGCGTCCTGGCGAGTTCGAAAACAGTATCTTGGCAACCGAGGGGATGCGGCCCAAGTCGTTCTTGTCTCACGTGAAGGGACTGCACCTCGACGGTTCCCGGCGTACCTTTCGGGTACCGGTGAAGGACGTCGAGGTCGTCGAAGAGATCGAGGACGACGAGGGCACGTCGCTGGTGTTTTCGTTTACGTTGCCGCCCGGATCGTATGCGACGATGCTGCTCGAAGAGGTCATGGGGGAGGGACGGACGCGGCCTCCGCGCCTGGACGTCGAAGAACCAGGTGCCCAGTCCGTCGCCGAGCTTGGTGCTGAGTCTGAGGAATAGCCATGGATGTGACGCCAGAATCTGAAGCGCCACCGCCGCCGCCTCTCGACGGCAACCATAGCAAGGTCATCCGCAACGCCGGCTTCGCATGGGCTGGCGTGCCTCTCGAGAACTACAAAGACACGACCGACACTTGGAAGGGGATCACTCGCACCGAGCTGTCGGGCAAACGCGGTGAGTCGCAGGACTTCCACGTCCGCTACTTCGAGATCGCTCCGGGTGGCTACAGTACTCTGGAGAAGCACGAGCACGAACATGTCGTCATTGCGATGCGAGGGCGGGGGGAAGTGCAGTTCGGCTGTTACATCCACCGCGTCGGTTTCGGAGATGTCGTCTATGTCGCCCCGAACGATCCACATCAGTTCCGCAATCCGGAAGACGCAACCGAGCCGTTCGGCTTCCTGTGTATCGTGAATGCGGAGCGCGATCGCCCCGAGCCTGTCGATGGCCTCGGGGCTTGCTACATCTGCGAGTAGAGTCCTAGTGACGCAGCCGTGGGTCCATCGCGTCGCGGAGCGATTGCCCGACGAGATTGAGCACCGTCACGGTGAGGAAGATCGCAGCCCCTGGCGCTAGCACGAGGTGGAAGTGCCCCTCGGCGACTAGCAGCCGTCCTTGCCCAACGATCTCTCCCCATGAAGCTGTCGGCGACGCGACACCGAAGCCCAGGAACGACAGAGCGTTCTCGGTCAAGATCGCCGACGCCACACCAAACGTCGCGGAGACGAGTATCGGCGACAGAGTGTTGGGCAGCAGGTGACGGTACATCACGCGCCATGCTGGCACCCCGAGCGCGCGACACGCCGCGTTGTAGTCCAGTTCCTTGACTCGTAAGACCTCGCCACGCATCAGCCGAAAAATCCCGGTCCAACTGGTCAGACCGATCACGATCATGATGTTGTAGATCGACTTCTCGAGGAATGCGATGACGGTAATGATCAAGAAGAACGATGGAAAGCAGATGACGATCTCGGTAATCCGGGACAATAGAATGTCGATCCAGCCACCCAAGTATCCCGCAATCAAACCAAGGATCACGCCGATCGTGCAGTAGATGGACACGGCGACAACACCCACGGAGAGCGAGATGATCGTGCCGTGGATCATTCGCGCCAGCACGTCGCGTCCCTCGCGGTCCGTGCCGATCCAGTGTGTCGATTCGTGCGGGTCCTCTTCGGTGCCCCAGTTCGTTTCAGCGCGATACGACAGCTTGATCGATTGCTTGTTGATCTCCTTGTAGCTGAAGAACACCGGTGGAGGCAGGTACCAGTCGTTGTCGGAGTCCCAAGCTTTCGTGATGGCTTGCTTCCACGACAAGCCCTCGAGGAACTGCTGACGCTCGGTGACTCGCATCTCGATGGCGAGCGCCCGCACAGCTGCGAACGCGTCGCGATTGGCATCGCTGAGCTTGTGGCGGCCGACATGGCGGACACAATGTAGCGATTGGGCGCCGCGCAACTTCTCGATGGCCGCTGGCAGTCGCGCCGGTGCGCCGTCGAAGAAGATCTTCCCGTCGAGCTTGATCTCCAGTTCGTGGTCGGCTTGCGCCGACGGCGCCAGCCGTTTCCATTGACCGTCGACGTCCTCGTTGACGAGGTCTGGGTACTTCGTCGACAGCGGATTCGCGCCGAAGACCTGCCACCGTTTCAACGCGTCAGCAATCTTTCGAGGAACCGGCATCGCATCGAGGTAGGTCGGGAGCGCCGGAAAGCAGAGCTCCCCCTTGTAGCGCGCGATCAACGGTACGTCATTGGCCAGCAGCGGCGCCAGCAGTGCGACGAACACCAGCATCAAGAAGACGATCAGGCCGATCATGCCAGAGGCGCTCCTTGAGTACTGCTTGCGAACGATGCGCCAATAGCTGCGAGACGGAACGGTCGCCCTGGGGCCCGTCGGATCCGTCGTAGCCGTTTGGCTGTCGGCAGCGACCGAAGCGTCGTCGCGCTCGACCTCATTCTTGTCTGCGCCTGGATTCTCGGTCTCTGTCATGACAGCCGGATCCTCGGGTCCACGATGGAGTACAGAATGTCGGACAGAAGAACACCGACCATTGTCAGCACGGCTGTCAACGTCGTGATTGCCATGATCACTGGATAGTCGCGCTGCAAAATCGCGTCGAACCCAAGCTTGCCCATGCCCGGAATCTCGAAGATGTATTCGATGATCACAGATCCCCCAATCATCAGGGGAAGCAGGTTACCCACGACGGTCACAATCGAGATCAGCGAGTTCCGGAACGCATGCTTCCAGATCACGCTGTTTTCGGTCAGGCCCTTGGCGCGAGCCGTCCGAATGAAGTCCTGGCTCAGCGTCTCCAGCATGTTCGTGCGCATCAATCGCGATAGAAATGCGAACGAAGCGTATGTCAGTGCGATCAGCGGCAAGATCAAGTGCAAGCCGTGATCGAGCATGTACTGCAGGAACGGCATGCGGCTGGCGTTGTCATCGTGGAGCCCAATGTAGGGCAGTGTGAAACCGAATTCGGTTGCCAGGAAGCTTCGCTCACTCCCGAACAAAATGATCAGCATCGTTGCGACCCAGAAAGACGGCATGCTGTACAGCGCAAACAGCCCGACCGAGGAGGTCTGGTCGAACGGGCCGCCGCGGCGGGCGCCGGCGTACACACCCAGCGGAATCGACAGCAGGTATGTGATCAAGATCGCTGTCAGGTTCAGCGTCAGCGTGATGGGCAATGCTTCGAGGATCTTGTCCTTCACCGGACGACTGTCTTTGATCGACCGGCCGAGGTCCAAGACCATGAGTCGCCCCAACCATTGAAAGTAAGACGTGAACAGATTCACTTTCGAAATGTCCAGCGCGCCGGAAGCGAGTTGCGTCCCGTCCGGGTGATAGTCGACAGCATTCACGACAGCGCTGTGGCCGTGCAGCATCTGCGACTTGTCGCCTTTGATTTCCCAGATGCGGACGGTCTGGTCCTTACTCGCGGAAGCGAGCTTCTGCTGCGTCGGGTGGAAAGCCAATGACGTGACGGCTGCGGTGTGTCCCGAAAATACTCGCGGCTCACTGGAGAGGTCGCCAGTCGACCACAGGCAGACTGAACTGTTACCGAGGCCGGCCGCCAGCCACGCCCCATCCTTTGCGAGGGCGAGAGCGAACACTTCCGACGAGACACCTTCGAGTTTCCGCGTCTTCGTGCCGCTTACGAGGTCCCAAGCAAAGACGTTGCGGTCGCGGCCTCCGGACACCAACGTGTTGTCGTCCAGAAAGACGAGCGACGTGACTTCTTGGTAGTGCTCCGTGAACTGTGCGACTTCTGGAGCGTCCCCGTCGGAGGCCGCTAGGTCGTAGAGGCGAATCGTCTTGTCGCGGGACCCGGTCGCGAGCCACTTCCCGTTGGGACTCAAAGCGACGGCAGCGACGACGCGTTCGTGCCCCTTCAGTTCGAATGCAGGCTCGAGGCTTCCGGAAGCGTTCTCGAGCTCATAGATCCGTGTGATCCGATCGTGACCGACGGCGGCCAGACGTTTGCCGTCCGCGCTGAATGCGATGCCGGACACGGCTTGTGTCGAACCGATCAGGTCTGCTTGTCTCTTGCCCTTGATCGACCACAGCCGGAGGTGCCCGCTGCCTTCGCCGTCGAACCCAGCCGTTGCTATGCGCTGGCCGTCGGGACTGTAGCGGAGGTCGTGGAGCTGATCGCCGTGAGCGACGATATCGGCCACAGCACTACCATTCTCGGCGTTCCACAGGCGAGCGGTCCCGCCGCGTTGCAGCAGCCCCAAGCGGACTTTGGCGTTGATGATCGCCATCGTCTTGTCCGCACCTCCGGGGCCGGACGCGCCGGACGCGGAAGGTTCACCAACCGCGCCGAACTTGGCTTCGACGGGGTCGCCCGGCGCCAGGCGGATGATCAAGAAGGTGATCAACGTGATGCCGATCATCGTCGGGATCATCAGCAGTAGGCGTTTGATAATGTACTGGCCCACGGGTTGTCCCTACTCGTTCCAGTCGGCTGGATCGATCCACATGTCAAAGTCACGCAACCCGCGCGGGCGAATCTTGGCGCCCTTCATGCACTTGTTCAACAGCACGCCGACCTCACCGTGTACCAACAGCAGCTGCGGCACTTCGTCGTGGAAGATCTTGTTGAACTCCTGGTGCATCTTCGCGCGCTTTTCGTCGTCGAACTCCTCACGCATACCCTCGAGGAGTTTGTCGGCAGCCTTGTTCTTCCAACCCCAGGCGTTGCCGGCTCGTGGGCCGATCTGTGACGAGTGGTACTCCTCGTACGGGTCCAGCCACGGATCGGGTGCGCTGCTATAAAGGCAAGTCAGGTCGAAGTCGCGGTTGTAATAGTCCTGGATGAACAGCGACCACTCTTTCTGGTCGTCCTTGCAGCGAACGCCGATCGAGGCGCAGGCTTCTTGCAAGATCGTCGTTACCGTCGTGAAGAAGGGGCGACCACTGGGCGTCGTGAACTCGAACTCGAGCGTCTTGCCGTCCTTGTCGAGATAACCGTCGCCGTCCGTATCTTTCCAACCCGCGTCGTTGAGGATCTTCAGAGCGATCTGCGGGTCGTACTTCCGCGGTGCGATGTCGTGGGAGTACTCCGGGTAGATCGGCTTGGTTGGGCAGGTCGCAATGGTCGCGTGGCCGCGGTTCAGTTCGTCTCTGACGAACTCACGATCCATGAGGTGCGCGACGGCGCGTCGCACAGCGATGTCGTCGAACGGGAAGCGACGGCAGTTGAAGCCGACGTAGGAGTACAACAGACCGATGTGGTCGTAGACGAAGTGATTCGAAATGTCGGTGATCGTCGGGTCTTTGCTGAGCTGGTCTTCCCACGAACTGTGGTCAACGACCAGGACGTGGAGCTTCTCTTTGCGGAACTCTTCGTGCCGTGCTACCTGGTCCTTGATGATTCGCCAGCGCTTTTTCTCGATGCGGTAGTGATCGGGATTGTACTCGCGTATCCAAGACGTCAGGTTGGGGTACAAGGTGATGTGCTTGTTGGTCTCCCACGACTCACCGTCACGCCACATGTACGGACCCGTGCCGGGTGACATCTTTCGGATGAACGTGTTGAAGACCTCAGCGAAGCCAGGCTCTCCGGGGATCGTGCTAAATGGCGCAATTGCACGCTCGCGTGCACGGATCGGGATCTCACGCTCGTACCACTCCTGCGGGTGGATGCGGAGCTGATAACCAAAGACCTTCAGCGCCTTCCAATACTTCTTACGCATCCGAACTTCGATCGTGAAGTCGTCGACCTTACGGACCGACTCGACGTCGTCGAACTGCGACTTCAGGTGCTCGGACTCGACGTTGGGATCCATCAACAACTCGTACGTGAAGATCACGTCGTCGGCGTTGAATGGCGACCCGTCGGAGAACACGACACCCTTACGCAGGTGGAAACGATAGGTCAGTTTGTCGTGCCCCGATTCCCATGCGACGGCCAGTTCTGGCATTAGCTCTTGAGGCGCATCGGGGTTCACGTCGAACAGACGCTGGTGCACCACCGGGTCGATCTGCGCGCTGAGGATGCCGTCGTTGGTCAGGTACCAGTTGATCTTGTCGGGCTCGCTGACCTGCCCCTGCAGATACATCCCGCCGAGGGCTGGAATGAAGTCGGGCTTACGCGGCACGGTACGTCCCGGGATGTCTTTGCCGACAGGAGGATACAGATCGAAGCCGGGCGTTGCTGCAAGCGGGCGGCCGATCGCGTCTTTGCCGTCACTGCTTGCGCGCGGCGCTGGCAGCTGCGAGCTGGTGTTGGTTTGCGTCGGCGCCGCACTACCGCCGCCTTGTTGCATGATCACCGGCGCCCCGTAGTTGGGCAGTCCCTCGTGACGCACGACGATCTTGTCCAGGCCGTCGATCTTCACGCTGACCTGGCGTAGTTCAGCGAGTTGCCGTTCGAGGCGAACGATCTGTTCTTGCTGGTGGTCCATCGAGAAGAGAATCATCCAGCCTGTCAGCAGGACGCCGCCCATCAGAAAGACGGTGACGACGCGGCTCGTCGACCAACTCTCGTTCATCATGACTCCTTAAGTGGAACGGATCGTGCGGGTTGTTAGGGTGAGGTACTGCGGCAGATTCACAGCCGCTGATTCTCTGGGGGGCGAGGGGGGGAGTCAAGGGAATGCGAAACGGGAGCGGACCCGAAGGTCCACTCCCGTGGCGCGAATACTTGCAGATACTCGACTAGCGTTGGCGTTTAGCCGCCGTTCGACGAGGGTGCGGTCTCAGTGTGAATCTGAATCGACTCCAGCCGGTATCGGGCGACCCCAGCCGGCAGGTCGACTTCGAACTCCTGTCCGACCGCTTTGTCCATCAGCGCGAGCCCCAGCGGCGACAGGTACGACACCACGCCGTGTTCTGGATCGCCGTCCCACGGTCCGAGCACGGAGTAGACTTCCTGCTGGCCGCCTTCGAGGTTCGTCAGTGTGGCGCGTGAGCCCAGCGACACGTGATCGGTCGACGCCTTGCTGACGTCGATCTGCACGACGCTGTCGAGCTGCGCCTGCAGCTCCATGACTCGCCGGTTGCAGTTCTCTCGTTCCTCGATCGCCGACGTGAACTCGTAGTTCTCGCTCAGGTCACCCATCGCTGCAGCGTCCCCGATCATCGCGTAGATCTCCGGGAGGCGCTCGTTACGCAGGTACTCGAGCTCCTTGCGCTTGCGCGCGATCGCTTCCTCGGTGGCGTAGATGATCGACTCGTCGATCTTCGCGGTCGCCGTGCGCTTGCTCGACAGGAGTTGCGGGTGCTCGCGCAGCACCGCCGCGAGCATTCGCTTGCGGATCGTGTCAGAGAAGCCGCGGCAGTTCTCGACTTGGTGGTAGATCTCTCGGATCGATGCGATGTCGGCGCCGTCGATTGCTTGCAGCATCACCGTGTATGGACGGTTACTCAGCCGCTGACGGAAGCGCTTGAGCTGTAGCAACAACTCGGTGTCGTCGGGTGCGTGGCTCGATCGCGCTGCGATATCGTCGAGCAGCAAGATCGCCCGCAGGAAATAGTCTGCAGGAGCGTCGTCGCTGAGGCTCGGGATCAGGTCCGACCCGGCGCCGCAGCGCAGTCGTGCCATCCACAGGAAGAACATCGGCGCACGCTTCGGAAGCTGGTTGACCTCGCGGGCCAAGCCATCGATTTCGCTCTGTCGTCCTTCGTCCTCCATGAGGCGAATCAGGTACTCCCGCGGTCCATCGTCGGCACACAGCAGCAGTCCAGTGTGGAGTGACTCCCACCCCTCGGCATCTTGGCTGCGCAGCAAATCGATGATCTCTGTCTGATCGTCGATCCGTGACAAGCCGTTGATCAAGTTGCCGGGGTTCGCGGAGTCGCGCATGACGTCGGCGACGGCCGGTAAGTCTTCGCTGTCGTAACCGTGGCGGTGTAGGAACAAGATGGCTTCGAGCAGCAGTGGGGGATCCCCGTCGTGGTGACGAATCGCCTGCACGACGCGATCGAAGAACGGATGCAGTTCCAACTGCTCGGCTGTCGTGCGGTCGTCGAGGGCTTCGCGCAAGAGACGGAGACGCGTCTTGAGGTCCGTACCCTTGAGGCGCTCCGCGAGCTCTTCGAGCGGATCGTGATCGCCTTCGCGGATGAAGTACTCCGGCGTCTTGTCACCCGCGACGCCGATCTCGGCATCCTTCTTGAGGCCACCACGGACCTTCGCCCACCATTTGCTCCAGTCACTCGACGGCATGACACGCCCCGAAATCTGTTCGCGAATGCGCGACAGGGGTAGGGGACGTCCAGCCGAACGCAGAACGTTCTTGATCAACTCGAGCGGTTGGTTGGTCGCGATGTCTTGTAGCTGCTCGGGGTGGCGCCAAACCAAGACTTTGAAATGGTCAGACGGCAGCAGCTCACAGATGTCGGGGATCGCAGTCACTGCGACCTGGTGGCCATTCTTCTTCTCGAAGTCGATGATCCCTACGGCCTCGAGGGGGCGGATCTCGCGGATCTCACCAACGCCCCAGCCGGAACGATGGAAGACGAACGCTCCTGGTACGAACTCGATCATCCGGTGAAAGAGTGGGATCGCCTTCTCCGGTTCTTTCGAGCGCTTGAGGTTGGCGGCCTTCAAGAACACGGTGTAGCCAGCGCGGTCGCCGTAGCGAGATTCGTAGGCTGCGAGCAAGGCTTCGCGATAGTCGCGTTGCTTGGGCATGCAGCGCACGAGCATCTCCGAGAACGCGCAGCGTACCTCGGGAGCGAGGTGCTCGGCCTGCGGCGCTAGCAGCGCTAGCATTGCCCCTGCGCGCTCGGCTTCACCCTGTGCGATCGCGTCTTCGGCCGCCTGCACATACTCATTGAAGTCGATCCCCTCGCCCTCGAGGGCGTCGAGCCAGATCTCCTCGTAGTCTTCCCAGCGCTTCTCGGTCAGTGCGCTGTTGAGACGCTCCACGAGCGTAGACATTTAGACGTACTCCTTGGAGTTCCACTCCTTGCCGCCGACGAACACCGTCCGCGGGATGTTGTTGGTGAATTCGTACGCGATTTGGGACGGCGTTTCCGCCTCCCACAGTATCAAGTCTGCCGCCGCGCCAGGCGCGATCACACCGATCTGCCCGTCACGGTCCACGGCTGCGGCGCCGTGCTCGGTGGCTGCCCGGAATGCTTCTTCCGGAGTCATGCCGAGCTTCTGGCAACCGAGGCCGATAATGAATTGCATGCTTTCGATCGTGCAGGACCCAGGATTGCGGTCCGTCGCGAGTGCGACTTTTAGTCCCGCGTCGAGGAAGCGCCGGGCCGGCGCGTAACGCGGTTTGTCGAGGTAGAACGTCGTGCCTGGGAGGAGGGTGGCGATGACACCCGCCTCCCGCATTGCTGAGATTCCGTTGTCGTCAGTCATCATTAGATGATCGGCACTGATCGCGCCAACCTTGGCGGCAACTGCAGAACCCCCCGATGCTGCGAGCTCGTCGGCGTGCACCTTCGGGGTCAGGCCGGCTCGTTTTCCTGCTTCGAGTACCTTTTCGGACTCGTCTGGCGTGAAGACCGCCTCTTCGCAGAAGACGTCGCAGAACTCGGCGAGCTGCTCTTCGGCGACTGCCGGAATCATCCGCTCACACACCTCGTCGATGTAGGCGTCGCGGTCGCTGCGATGTTCGTCGGGGACTTCGTGGGCGCCGAGGAAGGTCGTGATGACGCGGATCGGCGTGGCTTGGCTGAGGCGTCGAGCGACCCGCAGCATGCGCAGCTCGGTGTCGTAGTCGAGGCCGTAGCCACTCTTGATTTCGATCGTCGTGGAACCGAGGGCCGCCATGCGCAGCAGGCGGGGGAGGGCAAGCTCGTAGAGCTCGTCCTCGCTGGCCTCACGAGTCCAGCGCACGGATGCGCGAATGCCGCCGCCTGCCGCGGCGATCTCCTCGTACTGTACCCCTTGGCAGCGCTGCAGGTACTCACCCGAGCGATCGCCGGCAAACACCAGGTGCGTATGCGAATCGACAAACCCTGGAGTCAGCAGCGAGCCGTTTGCGTTGCGGGTGTCTTGGCTCTGGTACCGCCCCTGAAGTGCAGCGCTGGCACCCACGTCGACGATCGTACCGTCGGAGATCGCGACGGTAGCGTCTTGCAGCACTTCCTCCCCTTCCCCCCGTCGCAATGGGAAGAGGAGTCTACAGTGTTCGATCAGGCACTCGACTTTCTCGGTCACGGCCGGCCCCCTTGCATCGGCACCCACACGCTGTGTTTGCGCGACCACTCGGTGGCTCTGTCGTAGCCGGCGTCGGTGTGACGCAGGACTCCCATGCCTGGATCGTTGTGCAGGACTCGTTCGAGGCGGCGAGCGGCTTCGGGGGTGCCGTCAGCGACGATCACTTGACCCGAATGAATCGAGTTACCGATCCCGACGCCGCCGCCGTGATGCAGCGACACCCAGGTGGCGCCACCGGCTGTTGCGATCATGGCGTTGAGTAGCGGCCAGTCAGCGATCGCGTCAGAGCCGTCCTTCATCGCTTCCGTCTCGCGGTTCGGAGAAGCGACCGACCCACAGTCGAGGTGGTCGCGACCGATTACGATCGGAGCGCTGATCTCGCCGCGTGCGACGAGTTCGTTCAAGTGCAGGCCGAAGCGGGCGCGTTCGCCGAGCCCCAGCCAGCAGATGCGCGACGGCAAGCCCTGAAACGCGACTTGTTCTTGCGCCATCTTGATCCAGCGACACAACGGTTCGTCGTCGGGGAACTGCTCGAGGATCGCCGCGTCTGTGCGGTGGATGTCTGCTGGATCCCCGGAGAGCGCGACCCACCGAAACGGCCCTTTGCCTTCGCAAAACAGCGGGCGAACGTAGGCCGGCACGAATCCGGGATAGTCGAACGCGTTGGCGACACCGGCCCCCTGCGCTTGCCCGCGCAGGTTGTTGCCGTAGTCGAACGCGATCGATCCAGCTTTCTGCAAGTCGAGGATCGCGCGGCAATGCACAGCCATCGATTGCACCGATTGTTCAATGTAGTTGTCGGGGTTGCTCGTCCTTAGCGCGTCGGCTTCTGCCAGCGACATGCCGTGCGGCACGTACCCGTGCAGTGAATCATGGGCGCTTGTCTGGTCTGTGACCATGTCGGGGACGATGCCGCGTTTGACGAGTTCTGGCAGCACTTCGGCGGCGTTGCCGAGGAGGCCGACTGAGATGGCCTTCTTCTCGGCGTTCGCTTTGTTGATCACCTGCAACGCTTCTTCGAGATCGTCGCAGCGTACATCTACGTAACGCGTCGCCAGGCGCTTCTCGATGCGCGAAGGATCGACTTCGACCGCCAGGCAGCTGGCGCCCGCCATCGTGGCGGCGAGCGGTTGCGCACCACCCATGCCACCAAGTCCAGCGGTCAGGATCCAACGACCGGCGAGGTCACCACCGAAGTGCTGACGGCCGGCTTCGACGAACGTCTCGTAGGTGCCTTGCAAGATCCCTTGCGTGCCGATGTAGATCCACGACCCGGCCGTCATCTGCCCGTACATGATGAGGTCCATCGCTTCGAGGCGACGGAACTCCGAATCGTTGGCCCAAGCCGGAACCAAGTGTGAATTCGCGATCAGTACGCGCGGTGCATCGGGATGACTCGGTAGTACCCCAACGGGCTTGCCACTTTGCACGAGCAACGTCTCGTCGTTGCTCATCTCTTTCAGCGTCGCCAGGATTGCGTCGTAACACTCCCAATTGCGCGCAGCTTTCCCCGACCCGCCATAGACCACGAGTTTCTCCGGGGCCTCGGCGACCTCCGGATCGAGGTTGTTCTGGATCATGCGGAAGGGGGCTTCGGTGAGCCAAGACTTGCAGGTGAGCTGGGTGCCCGTGGGCGCTTTGATGGGGCCGCGGTTGCTCTTCATCATCCCTTCCCGAAGCTGGCGTTAGCAAGCCGGGGATTTCACCAAAGGAGGAAGGTTCAGAGCAAGACTTTTCCAGGGGATGAAAAATGATACAGCAGACGCCGAACTCTCTGCTGCACCGGGGGTATGGGGGGTATGCGGTGTGCAGTCTGGCGCAAGATGGCCGTCGTTCAACTCTCGTCGAAAGACGCCCGGTCGACCCGACAACCTGGTGACAACAGGAACCCCGGGGGAAAAGCAGGGGGGCCGTTCGGCGACGCCGTCGACTGCGCAGAGAAGGTACCTAACAAAACCCGAACAGGCAAGGCTTTGTCTGGCGAATGCCCGCTAGTCCTTACCCTGCAAGTAGTTGCAGGGTA
>JBCCHQ010000034.1:0-40806 GCA_039028735.1 Planctomycetota bacterium
ATGGAGCAGGGTGAAGGAGATCCCATGGACCGTTTCCTCGGGGATCAACGCCTTCTCGTCATTGCCCCGCACGCCGACGACGAAACGATCGGTTGCGGGGGACTCATGGCGAAGATGAAGGCCGTCGGGGGCGAAGTTTTCGTCCAGGTGCTGACTGTCGGCGATCTTGATCACTACGATGGTCGCGACGGGCATACTGCCGCGTACACGCGCTCCGACGAGCTCGCCGCCGCAATGGATGTGATCGGAGTCGACGATTGGGAGATCCTGATCGAGGACAGCGATTGGCACCTCCGCCTCGATGGCATGCCTCGTCGCGATCTGATCAATCTCTTCGAGCGCGAGAGTCGCCTCGCGATGGACAAGATCAAGCCGACGATGATCGCGATTCCGGCACCCTCGTACAATCAAGACCACGAGATGGTCTACAAGGCAGCCATTACGGCCTGCCGGCCCCATTTGGCCACGCTGAAGCCTTTCCAGCGCATGGTCCTGATCGCCGACTCACCACAGCTCGCTTGGAACATCGAAGCGTTCCACCCGAACTTCTACGTCGACATCACCGACCACCTCAACACGAAACTCGAAGCGTTCGCAAAGCACGAATCGCAACAGCGCCCGTCGCCCCACAACGGCGGCATTGAGACGTTGCGCCTCCTCGCCGAAATGCGGGGACGCGAGATCTCAGTCCCGGCAGCTGAAGCCTACGAGTGCATGCGCTTCGTCGTGTGAGTTCGGGGCGGTTGGCACTGGATTCTGCGCCTCGCGGCGCAAATCCACCGCCAACCGCCTTTTCCGAACTCACTTGTTTTTTCAAATGGACCATTCAAGGTCCATTTGTCGTGTTGCGCGGACGAGTCGTGTTGGCTTTCTAGACGTGGGCTGCGCCTCGCGGCGCAAATTCTCGGCAACCGCAGCCATCGAAATGCATCGCTCCGATGCCGTTAGGCGACGGGCCAAAGACATTTCAGATTCCGAATCGAGCACTGGCGCTGGGGTTGCACGAAGTGCGGGCCCAGTGAGACCAGTCTAGGTCCATGCATGTGTCGTGTTGTGCGGCGGGGGTTGTGTTGGCTCTACGACGTTGGGCTCCTCGAGGCGCGAATCCCGTTGTCGTCTAGTCTGGCCGGGTTCGCATTAGGGGCGTGCTTGGCGGAGCACACCGCTCCGACGCCGTTAGGCGACGGGCCAAAGACATTTCAGATTCCGACTGGAGCGCTGGCGCTGGGGTTGCACGAAGTGCCAAGCCCTGTGACAGAGCGCAGGATCCGACAGGATCCGACGCAGGATCCGGGCTGGCTTCCTTTCTGTGGGTGCACTACCTTCCTAGCGGAAATCAAACGGAGGCGGAATGGTTGGGCTAGGGCGGTTGCATGTGTTGGTGTTGGCGGGTGGGTCGGGGACGCGGTTTTGGCCGCAGAGTCGGCGATCCGTGCCGAAGCAGTTCTTGCCCTTGGCAGGGGAGGACTCGCTGCTGGCGGAGACGGTGGCGCGGGTCGATGGGTTGGTGCCGGTAGACAACGTCTGGGTGCTGACGCGGCAGGACCTTGCCGATGGCGTGGCTGAGCGGGTGCCTTCGCTGCGTCGCGATCGAATCATTGCCGAACCTGAAGCGCGCGATACGGCGCCTTGTCTCGTGCTCGCTGCGGCTCGCATTGCGCAAGTGGATCCCGACGCGTTGCTGTTGATCCTACCCGCAGACCACATGATCACTGACGGTGCGCAGTTCTGTCGCTGCATCGAAGGTGCCGTTGCATCTCTCGATGAGATCGACGGGTTGTTGACGTTTGGTGTGGATCCGACGTATCCGGCGACCGGGTATGGCTACGTGCAACGCCGCGACGAAGATGGGATCGCCGCGGGTGCGACGCGCTGCTATGGGGTCGACGGCTTTCGCGAGAAGCCGCCCGAGGACGTCGCCAAGCAGTACTTGGCCGACGGCCGCTATCTTTGGAACGCTGGCATCTTCCTGTGGCAGCTGCAGACGTTTCGAGCTGCCCTGGAGCGCTGTGCGCCAGAGTTGTGGCAAGGGTGGCAACGACTGCACGAATTGGGTGCGGCGCTCGCGGATCCATCGCAGCCTGAAGTTGCCACACGCATTCAGGAGCTACCGCGCATCTCGATCGACTACGCGCTGATGGAGCGCGCCGACAACGTCCGGGTCGTCGTCGCCGATTTTCCGTGGGACGACATCGGTTCCTGGAGCGCCGTGGATCGGTATCACCCACACGACGCCAACGGCAACGTGACTCGCGGCCGGGTTGCTCTTACGGAAGGGCGCGACAACACCGTCTTGGCGACGGGCGATCGGGTCGTTGCGGTTCTTGGGGTCGACGGACTTGTTGTCGTGGACACTCCGGATGCGCTGTTGATCTGTCCTCGCGACAAGGCTGAAGAGGTCAAGAAGCTCGTCGATCAGTTGCAAGAGCGTGGCTGGGACGAGGTGCTCTGATTTTCTGGTTCGGGGTCGACCCAGGCGAACGTCGAATCGGGATCGCCAAGAGCGACGCGCTCGGGATTCTGGCGAGCCCGCTGACGATCTGCGATTCCCAGGCGGCGCTGGTCTCTACGCTGCAGCCGTTTCTCGACGCCGGCGAAGTGTCGGGGATCGTCGTCGGCCTGCCGTACAACATGAGCGGCTCCATCGGCCCGATTGGCCAACGATCGCTCCAGTTCGTGGCTCACCTACGCTCCCAGCTGTCTGTGCCTATCTACTTATGGGACGAGCGTTTAACGTCGCAGCAGGCGGCTCAGTCGGGGGCCGCTCGGGCCGCTGGCAAGAGAGGCGGGGCGATCGACGACAAGGCGGCCGCGGTGCTCTTGCAGAGCTACCTCGATGCGGGCACCCCTCAGGTGTCTGACCCCGAGGGTCCTGTGGATGGAGTCTAAGGGGCTGGTGGAGGGGTCGTCTCGACGCCGCCTAGCGATTTTCGCCGAATTGCCCTTGTGAAACAGCTGCTTGCGGCTAGCATTTCGAACCGATTCAAGGGAAGACCGTCAGAGAGCACGGCTTAGCGCAACCTTCACAGAAGAGCGACGATGAGTATCACGGGCGAGCGGAAGCAAGAACTGATCAACGAGTACAAGGTCCACGGCACCGACAAGGGGTCTGCCCCGGTGCAGGTTTCCATCCTGACCGAGCGTATTCGTAACATCACGGAGCACCTGAAGACGAACAAGAAAGACTACGCGAGCCAGCGTGGTCTCCTGACGATGGTAGGACGTCGTACGCGACTGTTGCGTTATCTAGAGCGCACCGATCGCCCGGCCTACCTCGGTTTGATCAAGTCGCTCGGGCTGCGTAAGTAAGCGCGAGTTGCCCCAGCCTAGGTGGGGCGCGGCCGAAGTTGCGCACGCGGGACTTCGGCCAGTATTGAGTTTTTGCAGCGAAGCGGCGAGCGGTTGGCGGTAGAGAAGAACGTAGCGGCAGCAAAGCGGAAGCAAAGCGGGATAGAATTCAGCGGCCAACCAGCGGCGCGCACGCGCAAGCTTCACCGAACGGTGGAAGCAGACCTCAACGGTCCCCCTGTGCGCACATCATCCTCTCGTTCGAGATCACTTCCGCGATTTGCTCACACTCAGACTCAACAATCCCATTTTTGGAGTGCAGGCATCCTCGTTGCGCAGCAGCGAGGAGCGGGCACCAATGATTTTGTAGTAACGAAGAATTTGAGATAACGGTACCTGCGGATCTGTCGCAGGACCACTAAGCGGCGGGGGCGCAGAAAGCCCCCAGTTGGAGGACACAGATGAAACATGTAGTAGAGCGTGAGATCGGCGGCCGTACGCTGTCGATAGAGACCGGCGTGATCGCCAAGCAGGCGAGTGCAGCCGTGATCGTGAGATACGGCGAATCAGCCGTGTTTTGTGCCATTGCGGCAGGACCGCCGCCGTCGCACTTGGACTTCTTTCCGTTGACGGTCGACTACCGTGAGAAGACCTACGCCGCCGGTAAGATCCCGGGCGGTTTCTTCAAGCGCGAGGGACGTCCGACCACGAAAGAGATCCTGACCTGCCGTTTGATCGACCGCCCCGTGCGGCCGCTCTTTCCCGACGGCTTCCGTATGGACATCGGCATCAACTTGATGGCGGTCTCCGCGGACAAGGACAACGACCCAGACATCCTCGCAATGATTGCCGCCGGTGCAGCACTGGCAATCTCCGAGGTGCCGTTCAACGGACCCGTAGCTGCAGCCCGAGTCGGCATGCTCGATGGCGAGCTGATCGTCAACCCGTCGTACGAAGAGCGTGACAACGGCGAGATGGATCTGGTTGTCGCCGGAACCCACGACGCCGTCACGATGGTCGAGTGTGGTGCCAACGAGGTCTCCGAGCAGCAAGTGCTCGACGCGATCGAGAAGGCGCACGCTGTGATCCGAACCGTGAACTCGGCGATCGATGAACTCGTCAACCTGGCGGGTCGTGAGAAGCTCGAGTTCGTGCCCGAAGAAGGCGACGTGGATCTGCAGCGCAAGGTTCATGACATGACCTTCGACAACGTGCGCACTGCGATTCAGACCAAGGGCAAGATGAATCGCAAGGTAGCCGAGGGCTCCGTGCGCGATGACCTGCTAGAGCAGCTTTGCCCCGAGACCGATGACGAATCGCAGCTCGCGGCGCAGCCCGACCCGAAAGAGGTCAAGAAGGCGTTCGAGAGTGTCAAGAAGAAGGCTGAGCGGACGCTGATCTCCGAGAAACGGATGCGTTCCGACGGTCGCTCGTTGACCGACATTCGCGACATCACGACCGAGTTCGGGCTGCTGCCGGCCGTGCATGGTTGCGCACTGTTCACTCGCGGTGAAACGCAAGCGATCGTCACCGCAACGTTGGGGACGGGTCGCGATGATCAGCGGATCGACGGCCTGCGCGAAGAGCAGTCTGAAGCGTTCATGCTGCACTACAACTTCCCGGCGTACTGCGTCGGCGAAACATGGCCGAACCGCGGCCCGAAGCGACGTGAGATCGGTCACGGTAGCCTGGCACAGCGCGCCTTGAAGCCTGTCCTTCCCGACGCCGAGGAGTTCCCGTACACGCTGCGGATCGTCAGTGAAATCACCGAGTCGAATGGCTCGTCGTCGATGGCGAGCGTTTGCGGCGGCACGCTGGCTATGATGGACGCCGGGGTGCAGATCAAGCAGCCGGTCGCGGGGATCGCGATGGGGTTGATCAAGGAAGGGGACGACTTCTTCGTTCTCTCCGACATCCTCGGGAGCGAAGATCACACCGGCGACATGGACTTCAAAGTCGCGGGCACGCAGCGCGGGATTACCGCGATCCAAATGGACATCAAGATCGACGGTGTCAGCCGTGAGGTCATGGAGACTGCGCTGTCGCAGGCCAGAGATGGTCGCATGCACATTCTGCGCAAGATGCTGGCGGATCTCGATCGGCCACGCGACGCCATGCACCCGTCGGCGCCGAAGGTCGTTCGAATCCGGATCAATCCGGAGAAGATCGGCATCGTGATCGGCCCGGGCGGCAAGATGATCAAAGGGATCCAAGAAGAGACGCAGACCAAGATCGAGATCGAAGACGACGGTACTGTGACGATCTGGGGGAGCAACCAGGAAGGCGCCGAAGCGGCGCAGGCCAAGGTCGAGATGCTCACCGAGGAAGTCCAGGAAGGTCGTACCTACGACGGCAAGGTCGTCTCGGTGAAAGACTTTGGCTGCTTCGTCGAAGTGATGCCTGGTCAAGAAGGCCTGCTTCACATCTCAGAGCTCAGCGACGGTTTCGTCGACAACGTGTCGGAGCACGTCAGTCGCGGTGACGCGATTCGTGTGAAGGTGATCGGGATCGATCCGCAAGGGCGCATCCGCTTGTCGCACAAAGCCGTGATCATCGACGAAGGTGGTGGCAGCAGCGATAACGGCGGCGACCGCGGTGGCGACAGCGACCGCGGCGGTGATCGTGACCGTGGCGGGGACCGTGACCGCGACCGTGGCCGAGGGCGTGGCGGGGATCGTGATCGTGACCGCGGCGGGGATCGTGACCGTGACCGTGGTGGGGATCGTGACCGTGACCGCGGTGGGGATCGTGACCGTGACCGCGGCGGCGACCGAGATCGGGACCGCGATTATGACCGTGACCGAGATCGTGGTCGCGGTCGAGACCGCGATCGCGATCGTGGTGGTGATCGAGATCGAGATCGCGACTATGATCGAGATCGGGACCGTGGAGGACGGGACCGCGACCGCGACCGAGACCGTGATCGCGGTGGCCGTGACCGAGGCCGCGGTGGAGATCGCGATCGCGGCCGTGACCGTGGAGGTCGCGACCGAGACCGAGACCGAGATCGCGGCCGTACGCCGAGTCGCCATCGCGACTAGTCGGCCCGACTCCATGCAACAACGCCCCGCAACTCACGCCGAGTTGTGGGGCGTTTTTTTTTGTGGCCTCGACGATCTACGCGGCGACGAGATACGCGGCAGGCGCTGCGAGGGCTATGGAAACTCGAGGATCATTACGCTGAGGGCCGTAGCGTAGACGCGGCCACCGACCACGCCCCAGCGTCCAATCGGATCCCAACTACCGCTGTCGGGGCCGACTTGTATCTGTGTGGGGAGCAACGCGGCAGAGACAGCTCGGCGCCAGCGCTCGTGCGCTTCACCGCCGCGGATCCACTGTGCGAACGTGCCGAAGTACCAGTAGCAAAGGTCAACAGAGTTGGGTGCTTTCGCAGCATCGGCTCCGGGCGCCCATTGCGGCAGCTGTGCGTCGAGGAGGTCGAGCGCTTGCCGGTGATGTTCCGACTTGCGAATGTTGTGGCGAGCGAGGCTTTGCGCAAACAACCCCGCGGCGGTCGACGCTGGCAGCGGTGCCGGAGTGACCGACGGCTCGCCGAAGCTGCTGCTCGTCAGCCCGGCGCCGTAGCAGTAACGGCTGTGACGGTCGGCTTGTTTGCGCACCCAATGGGCAGCGCGGTCCATGGCCCCGTCAACGAGCTCCTTCTGCAAATCGACAAGACCGAGTTCGGCGCAGGTGCTGGCGGCCCGCAGCGCGGCGATGACGAATGCCGTCACGGACGTGTCGCTGGTGGTCGCGCCATATCCATAGCGCCAGCCATCGTCAGCGTTCTGGACTCGCAAGATCAGCTCGACCGCAGCCGCCACCGGTTGCCGCAATCGTTCATCGTAGGACATCGTCAGCAGTTCAGCGCAGGCCCAAGTCGCCAACGCGTGGTTGTAGATCCAGCGATCACGCGCCACTGCGCCGAAGCGCCCAGAGCCCTGTTCTTGGCTATCTAGTTCTTGCTGCGCCAGCAACCAATCCACGCCGCGTTGTACGGAGTCTTTGAACTGCGGGTACATTGCGCTGCGGTGCGTTTCTCCGTAGTTGACGTAGGCCAGGAGCGCCAGACTTGTTACGCCGACGTCGAAACCACTGTAACCGCCGTCGACTCGCTCGTTGGCCGGGTCATGGCTCGACCAGCGTCCGTCGGAAGCTTGCTTATGCGTGAGCCACGAGAGCCCGAGGCCAACCGGATCGACCGGCTCTCGCGAGACTGGCTCCGGTGGTAGCAAAGTGCCGCGTCCCATGGGTTCCGGGCGGCCAGCTGCGCAACCCGCGATCAGCAAGCAGCTGTTCATGATCAGAAACGCTATCAGTAATCGCGACACTCGTGTGCTCCGCTTCGTGTTGCTCTCCCGGGTGCGCCGTGCGCTGGGGCTACCGAGGAGACGCTATCTGGCCGCTGTTGACGGGGCAAGTGTTTGCCCTCGGGCGACGCGTTGCCGATTCAAGCGAGACACCGCTTTCGTCGCTGCGAGCAGCACTTACACTGGCATCGGTTACCCGCTATCGATCTACCCGCCCGCAGGAGGCCTGAACAGGAGGCACAGCATGCACCGGCTCTTTCTTCTTGTTTCTCTCAGCTTGATCTTGGCCGTAGCCCAGCCGACGTGGGGGCAGTGCGTGCCGACCGGCGGTAGCCCTGGAGGCGTTGGCGTGGATCTGATCGTCGGCGGCATCGACGGCGTTGTCGCGTATGGGAGCGCCAACGGCTTCGCTGCGTTCGCAGTCGGTAGCACTGCTTGCAACATCGGCACTGCGGACGTTTCGTGGTTGTCGGCAACGCCCGACCACCCCGTGTACACGACCAACGTGTATCGCTTGCTGAACAATCGCATCGAGTTGATTGGAATGAGTTGGGTCTTCCACGGCTTCTTTCCACTGCAGCAGAATGGCTGCGGCTGTAGCTGTGTGCTGGGCCCGGTTGGGATGCTAGGAGTTGGATGCTCCAATTCCCACAGTGCCGCGATCACTGGCCAGCAAGCCGGACTGGGTCCGCATGTCGATGTGTTGGATCCGGCTCTGGGTCTGCACACCGGCGTCGCCAGCCTCAACCCGCCGATCACCGACCTGACGTCCCGACGGTTGCGGATCGCTGATGCAGATCTCGACCCGACCCTGAACGTGGGCGCAGAGTACTTCGTCGAAGTGCAGTATCTTCATCCCGACGACGCGGTCGCCGGCAACGGCCTCAACAACTGTTCCGTGCGTCGAGCCACGGTGCAGGGAGCTATGCCCAATTTGAACCTCGTGGGGCCAACAGTGCTGCAGGAGCCAGCGATCCGCCGTTGGCAGGCGCAGGTTCCCGGCGTTGTGCTGAGCGAGGGCACTGTTGCTGGCGGCGGACGGGTGCTGCTGGGTGTGCTGACGACCGACCTGGGCAACGGTCTGTGGAGCTATGAGTACGCCCTCTACAATCAAAATGCCGATGCGGCTACCGCGTTCGCGGTTCCTGGTCCAGCTTCGCTGCAGTTGTCGGCGGTCGACTATCGAGCGGGGCAGTATCACAGTGGCGAGCCGCAGGACAACGTCGATTGGTCGTTCGCTCAAGCTGCTGGTGAGCTGCGCTGGCAAGTCGCTGCTGGGAGTAACTCGTCGCTCGGTTGGAGCAACATGGCCAACTTCCGGTTCGTCACCAATAGCGTCCCAAGTCCCGCGACGGCTACTGTTGTCGTGGGCAGTGGTGCTGCGGCTGTGACGGTGCAGGTGGCGACAGAGGCACCCGCGGTGTCGGTTCCGTTCCTGAGGCGCGGCGACTGCAACACCGACACCAGCACGAATCTCGCCGATGCGATCTTCCTGTTGGGAAACTTGTTCCCGATCGGGGTGGCGAACGTGTTGTCGTGCGATGATGCCTGCGACGCGAACGACGATGGGGCACTGAATCTCGCCGATGCGATCGCGATCCTTGGTTCGCTGTTCGGGGCGCCACCGATGCCGCTGCCGGGACCAGCTGCTTGCGGTCCCGATCCTACGAGTGACGGCCTGGGGTGTGTGGTTGGCTGCTAGCCGCCCTCGGGTGGGTAGAGAACGTTGCCGCCGTACTGCCCCTCGTCGTTCGTGATCCGTGGCGTGATGAAGAAGTACAGGCGCGTCGTCGCTGTCTCCTTGCGGATCGAGCGAAAGAAGTACCGCAGTAGCGGAATCGAACCGAGAATCGGTACGCGCGATTCGACTTCGACGATCTGCTTCGACGTCAGGCCACCCATGACCAGCGTATGACCACTCTTGACCATGACAGTTGTGTCGGCATTGCGGGTGGAGATGATCGGGCTCTGGATCCCAGTAGATCCCGGCGCGGTGAAGCCGGTGACTACCGACACTTCGGGCACGACATGCATCTGTACGTCGTCGTCGCCGATCGCGCTGGGCGTGACGATCAGTTTGATACCGGTCTGCTCGAACTTCGTGTCGACCGTGACGACGTTATTGACGACCCGAGCCGTTTGTACCGGTGTTCGTTCTCCGGTAATGACCGTGCCCGTGTAGCCACTCAGGACCCGGAGGATCGGTGTGGCGATGATCTCGGTGTTCTCAGAGCTGGCGATCCCTTCGAGCACGGCGTCCATGATCAACTCGTCGTGAATGGTGCCGAAGTTGATCAGGCCTCCTTGAAAGCCTGCTGGGCTACCGGCAGTCAGCGACTCGATGAACGAGTTCGTGTTGAAGCGAGACGTCGTCGTGTCGAAGAAGGTCTTCGGGTTCGCATCTTCTTCGGTGAACGTCGTCGTCGCCCCAATCTCGAGGCCATCGCTGACGAACACTTCGACGACCTTTGCTTCCACTTCGACCTGCGGCAGGCTCGTCTCGAGCGTAGTCACGAAGGACTCTAGCGTCGCGACTTGCTCGGTTTTGCCGCGTGCCAGGAGGAGGTCCGTGCCGGTCGTGAAGTTGGCGATATGGCTCAGCGTCAGGGTCTCATCCGGAACCGCCGCGCGGATCAGCTGTTCGTAGATCGTGCCTTTGCCGGCTGGCACGTAGTAGAGCTTCTGTTCCTGACCCTCAGGCAGCGTGCCGTAGGAGAACCCACGGCGTGCCGAGGCCTTTGCGATGCCCACCGAGAAGTTCTGGGGCGAATCGGTTTCGACGTAGGTGTCACGCTCCGGGCGGATGACGGTCGCATTGCAGCCGACAACGAGCGTCGTCGCCGCGATCGCGAGGCAGAGGCGGAACGCACGACGCAATGGGAGCGTCGCTGGTTGCGCTTGCGAGTTTCTTCGTTGGATCGGGTTTGGCATGCCCACTTGGCCGCTACAGCGTTCCACCGAGCTTCTTTACGACCTCTTTCGTGAGGTCGGTGAGAACGGTCCCCGGGGGTGGTAGCACTGCATTGTGCTCGGCCACCAAGTCGAAGCCCTTCTTCTTGGCAACCGCCTTCACGGTGCGACGAAAGCGCTTGCTGCCCTCTTGCGCGAGGATCTGATACTCGGCATCGGTCGGCTTCAATCCCTCTTCCTTGATCTTGCGATACTCCGGAATGAAGGGGGTGACTTTGGCGAAGTGGACGATGGCCGGCTTCTTGAAGGACTGCGGTTTCCCGAGGTAGACCTTCGTTGGGTCGATGATGGTTGCCTTCGGCTTTTCCCCATCGGCGATCGCCAACGGGGCGCTCGTGAAGACAAGAAATGCTGCGAGAACGACGAGGGCTTGGAGCAGCGTCCGGCCCGACTTCAGCTGGGGGCCAGTAGTGGTCAGTTCATGGGCACCGTGCGCAGTGCACTTCATACCGGAGCTCCTCAATCGACATCACGCGGCGTTTGCGGGTCCCGCCGGAGCTGGGGGAGTCGCCTTGTCGTCGGGGATAACCGACGCACACGTTCACCAGCGATCGAGCAAGGCGCTCGAGCTTCCGGCGAAGGCAACAACTCTTGGTCCCAGATCGTTCCTCGAGAGAGCTTGCGGCAAGCGGCTCTCTCCATCGTTGGCAGCGGCAACTGATTCACTATCGACCAGAAGCGGACTCCGTGGAATGAGAGTACCCGTCTTCCAGAGTACATCATTTTCGGAAATCGAACTTCTTCTGCCAGCCCCAAGCTACTGACGCGATGCCTCCTGGGCAAGCGGAAAAGGAGTCCTGGTAGAGGTTTCTGCTTGATGCGCAGGGCGCTCCGGAGGTCTGATCGTCTTGCCATGAGAGATCCAGCACCTTCGACTACCTCTTGGTTTCGGGCGGGCGCGCTGCTGGCGCTGATGCTGCTGGTTGCCGTACCTGCCCCCGGCGCCGTCGCAGCGCCGCCTCTGGACCCGCTGGCGCCGTACTTGGGGCGACCTCTAGTCGTCGAGTTTCCGAAGATCGACGATCTCGGTGATTTGCTGGAAGTCCCTAATGGCTGGTCCTTCTTGCAAGCGGATGCAGATTCGATCGATCCGCTGCGGGCGCGATTGCAGCTGCCGCTGGCGGTGGGAGTCGTCTACATCGATCGCTTCGGCAATGTTTTGCATGTCGACAACGCCGGCAATCGACGGCAGCGAGTGGCTCGAGGGGTAAGGGAGTTTCAACGCAAGCAAACGGAACTCGTCGCGCGACTCGACGAGTTGCGTGCCGCGGCCCAGAGCGCCGCAGATCGCGGGCGCCCCGGCAAAGAGCTCGATCGGCTAGAGGCACTGCTGGAGATCGGTGTCGTTGGCTACCCGGCGGTGCGTGCGGCCCGTCAGCGTTGGCAAGCTCTCGACGCGCAGATGTGGAACCGCCTGTTGGACCTATTGGCACGCGAAGGAGTGCTGAGTCGGCGTGCGATGCAACAGGAGCTGCGCGCGCTCCAGAAAGAAGCTTCATCGCTGCCGGTCGCAAAGCGGCTGCGCCATGAGCTGCGCCGGTTGAAGGCGGGTCTGATTGTGCGGGACCAGTCGTCATGAGCGAGCGCGTCGCCCCCGACGACCAGCAGATTCGATTGTCGCAAGAGGAAGCTACGGAGCTGTTCTCTGCGCTACCACCGCAGCAACCGCGTCCGCGCGGCGCGGGACGCTCCACGCCCGCAGATCTGCCGCGCCCCAGTTGGCCGCTGCTCACGTACTCGCTGATGTTTGCGAACGTGCTTTGCTATCTGCTTCCAGCGACCGTTGGTTTGGTCTCCGGGAGCGCGCTGCTTCAGCCGCAGGCCGATCCGATCGAAACCAGCTGGCTGCTGCAACGTCTGGGGGCGTTGCGATACGACCTCGTGTTCGCGGAGCCATGGCGTCTTCTGACGGCGACTACGTTGCACGGCGGTCTGGTGCATCTGTTCGTCAACACGCTGGCGCTGTTCACGCTTGGTGCACGCTTGGAGCGCCTGCTGGGCGCAGCGCGTTTCGGGACGCTGTACTTCTTGGCTGGGGCTGGTGGTTCGATTGCCAGCGTCTACTGGCGCGGCGACAGCAACACACTCGGTGTCGGCGCGTCGGGATCGATCTGCGGAGCCGCTGCTGGTCTGTTGGTGACTTGGGTTGTGCTACGGCATTGGTTCGCCCCAGGGGCCGCCTTGGGCGCGGCTACCCGGTTGACCGTCTTGTTGTGCGCAGCTGTGGCGCTTCCGATGATCCTGGATTCTTGGATGGTGACTGGCATCGACCACGCAGCACACGTTGGCGGTGCCCTGACCGGGGGATTACTCGCGGCGTTGATCGTCGGACCCTTGCTGTTGATGAGTCGCGGGAACGTCGGGCGTTGGAGCTTCCGGCTGCTTGCCACAGCGTTGCTGGTCACGGCCTACGCGGGCCCACTGTCGGGAATCTTTCAGGGCCCGTTGACCGTCGCTGACCTGGCAGCGGGGCTCGAGCGGCAGGAAGTCGAGGAGCTCGGCATTGCCGTGTCGGTGCCAGGTTGGAGCCGCAACAGTGCGACGAAGTTGCCAAGTTGGCGAGGTGTGGGTGCGATGCTGCAAGTGTCGCGCTTCGAGTCCCCGATCCGTGGGTCCACCCCGAGCCTGCGGAGTCGTTTGCAGGATCTCGAACTAGAGTTCCGCACTATGGTCAACAAGGGGGAGATTCGAGGGCACGAGAAGGTCGACCACATCGACCGCGTTGGCCAACGCCCCGGTGGGATCCTTGTTACGTACGTGCTCGACACGCCGCACGGAGACGTGCTCTACATGGTGCGGTTCATCGACTTGCCGCACGCGGCCGTCGACCTGGCGCTCCAGCAGCGCGACGGCCCGGTTGCGCGGAAGGTCGGCCCGCTGATCCTCAACAGCGTCGTGTCGCTCAAAGATCGCTGAGACAACGGCGCTTGAGATGTTTCGATCTGAATGCGGTACATTGGCTGTAGGCAACAGCTGAATGGAAGCCCCGTGACTCATTCGTCTGACGCGAGCAACAACCCTCGTAGCGACAATCGGCGTAGCAACAGCCGCCGCAGTAGCAGCAAGCGGAGCCCTGACCGGCGCCGCGACCATCGTAGCAAAGGCGCCGCGCCTGGGCAGCGGCGTCGCCGCAGCAGCGCGCCGACGCCCCCCTTGGACCGCGCGTATCGCGACCTGGAGCGCTGGATCCGGCAACGGCTGGCGACGGCACTGGGGCCTGATGTCGAGCTTCCACCAACGATCGATTTGCGTCTCGATCTCCCGCTGCAGCTGCGGGGCGAGGGGCGCGAGAGCGCAGAGAAGCGCTTTCGCGACGTGGCGGAGCGAGAACTGGCTCGTTGGCTCGAGCAGCACGAACTCGATCGCCTTGGCTATCAGAACGGGCACGTCTTCTGTCACTGGTGCCGCGCTCCGATCTGCGAACACTCGGCGCCACCGGACGCACGTTCGGTGTTCGTGGGCTACGAGGCGACGGGCAAGCCTTTGTGGCGTGAGTTCACGTCTTGGGTCGTGGCGCTGCGTGATGAACGCGTGGATCAGCTTTTCGCCGAACCACCGACGGCTTTGGCTTTGTATCTTCCCGGCGACGTGTTGGAGGGGGAGTTGCTGCCTGATTTCCGCCGTGGTCCGATCCGCATCGCGTGCCAGGCAGTTGCAGGACTTTTTCAGGTGCCCAAAGCCCCGTCGGCCGGGGCGGGGTGGGAGTCGTTGGCTGTCACCGTACAGTTGATCGAACGGCGCCTCGATGGCGGTGATCCGAGTTACACACTGAACGTGATTTGTACCGTACCCGAGGGGCACCACCTGCCGACGATGTTGGCGCAGAATGTGTCGCGCCCGTTGAGCCGGTTCGTGGCGTCGTTGACGACCGAGCTCCATCGCCTCGAAGATGAGTTTCGCAGTGCGCGCCGGCAAGGACGCCGGATATCGCTGCGGCGCGCACGGGAACGGGCGCGACAATCGCTGGAACGGGCTCCGGTCCTGTTAGAGAAGTATCTGCGACAGGGGAGCCGCCGCACCCAGCATGCCGAGCTTCGTGGCGGCGATCCTGACCGGCCCACAGCCTCCGCGCGCGCGGATGCGTTGCGCACTGCCGCCGAATACTTCTTCGACCGCAAGGAGAACACGGTGATCGTGCGCGGACCCCGCAACAGGGTGCACGTTTTCCGCGAGGACGGTACTCACATTACGAGTGTGATCTATCCCGGAAAGACGGTGCAGCAACGGCTCCGGATGCACCGATGGGTGCCGCTCGAGCCAGCCCGCGTTACGAGTTTCCGCGAGCAGCTGGCAGCGCAATAGCTCACATCTCCCGCCCCAAATCGCTTTCCCCGCTGCCTCAGAGTCGCTAAGCTCGCGGCACGCCGCGCGGAAAGTGACAGCAACCGTGAAGAGTTACTCGATGCGCCCCTTTTTCTGCCTTGCTGAAGTCGTCCGCATTGCGGCGACTGCCCTCCACTCATCTTTGTCGTCGTGCCGGCAGGCTGCTGTCTCGTTGCGGGTCGCTGGCTGCGTGCCACTGTGTCTGGCGGTTTCTCTGTTTGCGATGCCTGTCGCGGCAGCGGACTCCTTGGTCGATCGCGCTCTGACGCGGGCCAAGCAGTTGGGGCTCGGTGCGAACGAAGTGTCGCTGCTGCTCGTTTCCGACAGTGGCGTCACACTCGCTGCGCACCGCGAGGCGTCGCAAGTACCACCCGCGTCGGTGTTGAAGCTACTGACCGCCTGCGCCGCGTACGACTTGCTGGGCGTCGACTTCAAGTTTCGGACAGAACTGCGTCATAGCGGCCAAGTACGCGCAGACCGCGACGCAGCGGGGGGGCGCGGCGTTCTCGACGGCGATCTTGTTGTCGTCGGGCGTGGGGATCCAGGGTTCAGTGGGCGCCATTACGATGGCGACCCCATGCGCGCTTTCGAACCTTGGATCGCAGAGTTACGCCGCCGCGGCATCGTCTCTGTGACGGGCGCGCTGGTCGGTGACGATCAGTATCTGGCAGGTCCATCGCGGCTGGCCGACTGGCCACGCGATCAGCTACACCGCTGGTACTGCGCGCCGTCGGGGGCGCTCAATCTCAATGACAACTGTGTTGACGTCTGTATTGCCCCCGCTGCGGATGGGCGGCGGATCGGCGTACTGTTGCGCCCGGCCACGCGTATGTTCCAGATCGATCACCAGATCCGCGCGGTCTCCACGAAGAAGAAGCACCGCTACTCGGTCGATCGTGCACCGGGTGAATGGGCGATTGTCATGCGCGGCGGTTTCCTGTCGACAGCGTCCGAACGTGTCGAGTGGATCTCAGTGCCGGACCCCACCGCCGCATTCCTCGCGGCGTTGCACGAACACCTGCGCCAGCGATCGATCGCAATCGCTGGTGGGCACCGTGCCGGCAGCGTTGCGAACAGCAAATTGCTGGCAACGATCGAGCGGCCGTTGGTCGATGCCGTGTGGCCGTTGATGAAGCAAAGCCAGAATCTTTTCGGCGATTGCCTGGCACGCGTGATCGATCGCGAGAGTGGCGGGCGCGGCGACTTCGCTGGCGCCAGTCAGCGTCTCCGTGACTACCTGGTTCGCGTGATCGGTGCGCCAGCGGCGGACGGTGTCGTGATACGCGACGGCTCCGGCTTGTCGAAGCAGAATCGACTGTCAGCGCGAGCGTTGGTGGCGCTGCTGCGGTACGCCAACCGGCAACCTTGGGGCCGTGATCTCGCGGCAACGATGCCGGTCGCCGGTGAAGACGGGACTCTGAAGAAGCGCTTCCGCAAGCACCCGTTGCGGGGGCAGGTGCGCGCGAAGACCGGCCACATCAAGGGTGTCTCCGGGTTGGCCGGAACCGCGCAGACAGCAGCCGGCGAGGTTCACTTCGCGCTGCTGTTTCACGGCGCCGCCGGCAAGGTCGCCAAAGCGCGGCTGTGGCAGGAGAAGGTTCTGGCCGAGCTAGTTGTAAAGTAGCCCGGCAGCCACCGGGCGCTGGCCCGCTGATCCTTAGGTCGCTTAAGCCTTTTTCTTTTAGGTGTTTGTGGCGCCCGGCCGCGGCGACTTTCTCGCAATTCGTATGTAACCTGGACTTTACACGCTGACCGGCTATCATTCGATCGCCTGGTGCCACCGCCCCTCCGGTGGGAGCGACCCTCCATTGTGGACTGAATCAGCGGGTCGCGTGGGTGCAAGCGAAGCGAGCAAGGAACCATGACCCAGCGGAGCCAAAGCCTGCAGCAGCCACGCCTCATCGTCCGTGAGAACGGCGAAGAGCGTATTGAGGAACTGCTGGCCCGTAGCAACGCCATCGGCCGGTCGAAGGAGAACGAAGTCGAGATCGACGACATCTCGAGTTCGCGTCGACACTGCCGTATTCAACAAAACAACGGCTCTTGGGTCATTGAAGACCTGCAGAGTCGCAACGGCACGATGGTCAACGGCGTGTTGATCAAGAAGAAGGAACTGCAACCCGGAGACTGCATCGAGATCGGCAAGGTGCAGCTGTTCTTCGAGCGAATTCCCACCGACGACCTGTTTCCCGACGATGGTCCGCGCGACACGATGCTGTTGCCGACCGACTTCTTCATGGAGCCGCTGACCGAAGTCACGGACAGTTCTCAAATCGATGCGATGAAGCGTGAGCGCGAGATCTTCCTGCGCTTGTTGGAGATCGGCAAGCGGCTCTGTTCGATGCTCGTGCTGCAAGAGTTGCTCGATACGATCCTCGATACCGTCCTCGAGATCACCGGTGCCGAACGTGGGTTCCTGGTGCTCAAGGAGGGAGAGAACGACGAGCTGTCGGTCAAGGCTGCGCGCAACATCGACAAGGAGTCGGTGAAGAAGGCCGAAGTCAAAGTCAGTCACTCCATTTCACGGCATGTGCTCCGCGAAGGGACGCCGGTCTTGACCGGGGATGCCCGTGCGGATCGTCGTACCCGCGAATTCCCGTCCGTTGTCGACTTGCGGCTCGAATCGGTGTTGTGCGTACCCTTGCGCATTCGCGGTGAGGTCGTTGGAGTGATCTATGTCGACAACCGCTTCGAAGTCGATTCGTTCCATCGGACCCACTTGCGCTTCATCGAGTTTCTCGCTGACCAGGCGGCCGTCTTTATCGACAACGCCCGTTTGTTCGAAGAGAACCGGAAGAAGCGCGAAGCGCTCGGCCGCTCCAAAGAAGAAGTCGAGTATCTCAATCGCGAGCTGCAGAAGATGCTTTCTGCGCGTGAGCTCCGTTTGCGCGACGCGATTGAAGTGAGTGCGACGCGCGAACGCAATTTCACTCACGACTACAGCAACATCATTACGCAGAGTCCGAAGATGTTTCAGATCTTCGAGATTCTCGATCGCGTCATCGATACCGATATCTCGGTACTCGTGCAGGGGAGTAGCGGCACTGGGAAAGAGCTGATTGCGAAGGCAATCCATGAACTGGGGCGCCGTTCGAGCGGCCCGTTCGTGTCGCAGAACTGCGCCGCAATTCCACCCAACCTACTCGAGAGCGAGTTCTTTGGGCACGTCAAAGGCGCCTTCACCGGCGCTGTCCAGGACAAGAAGGGTCTGTTTCAGCTCGCAGATGGGGGCACGCTGTTCCTCGACGAGATTGGCGACATGAGTCTGGACCTGCAGACCAAGTTGCTGCGAGTGCTCGAAGAAGGGGAAGTGCGCCCAGTCGGTGGCAAGGCTTTGGCGAAAGTTGACGTGCGCATCATTTCTGCGACGAACCAGCCGTTGCTCGAAATGATCGGTAATGGGGAGTTTCGCGAGGATCTGTACTATCGACTCAACGTCATCAATATTGCCCTGCCGCCGCTGCGCGAGCGCCGGGAGGATATCCCGCTTCTGATCGACTTCTTCCTGGGGCGCATCGCCGAGCGCACCGGGTTGGAGAAGCCTGAAGTCGATGAAACGGCCTTCTATCACCTGCATCACTACGATTGGCCCGGCAACATTCGGGAGCTCGAGAACGAGGTGGAGCGAATCTTTGCTCTCTCTTCGGGTCGGATTTCGGCCGACCTACTGAGCCCAGCGGTGTTAGACAGAAAGGATGCAGCCGGAGCTCCTCCACCGGCCGGTACGCTGAAGGAAGTCATCACGCAAGCGACCGAGAAGCTCGAGAAGAGCGTCATTGCGAACACTCTGGAGAAAATGGACTGGAACAAGAGTCGCAGCGCCCGCCAGCTCGGCGTGTCGCGACCGACTCTCGACCAGAAGATCGACAAGTACGGGTTGAAGCGCCCGCCGAAGAAGAAGAGCTAGGAGCCCGGGATGCCCAGGCTAGACGTGATGGAGAACGGCAAGCGACGCAGTGTCGACTTTGCTGAAACCATCGTGATCGGTCGCGATCGTGAGAACGGCGTGACGATCAACGACCCCATGTCGTCACGGCGCCATTGTCAGTTGACGCGCGAAGGGGGACGTTACTACCTCGAGGACCTGAAGTCGTCGAATGGCACGCTGCTCAATGGCCGGCGCGCGGCGAAGATCGAGGTCACCGACGGTGACAAGATCGAGGTCGGGCAAGTTGCTATCGTCTTCTGTGAGCAAGCGGCGGCTCCAGCGAAGCCGGCCCCGCAAGCAGCGCCCGCCGAGCCCGCGCCGGACCCCGCTGCGGCAAGTTCAGATGCGATTCTCGAGGAAGACGACACTGCTGACGACTCTGCAACGAACGGTGCTACGCCGTTCTTGGAGTTCGGTAATGGCGCGCGAGTTGGACAACGAGTGGCGTTGGACACCGTGCCCTTTGCGATCGGCCGGCGCCAAGACAACCAGCTCCCACTCGAAGACAAGCGGGTCTCCGGCAAGCATGCGTCGATCATCAAAGAAGGAGCGCAGTGGGTCATCGTTGATCACGACTCAGGCAATGGAGTCGTCATCAACGGCAAGCGAGTGCAGCGCGCGCCGCTGCGCGATGGCCTGGTCTTGGCTCTGGGCGAGACCGAGTTGCGCTGCGTTGGCTTTGGCGGAACTGCCACGGCAGCACCGACACCTGGAGCGCAGGCGCAGGCGACGGCGCCGCAGCGGGCGGCGGCGTCCGTCAGTGACGATGGCTTTGGCGCCGAGGAAGTGCGCCGTATCCGCGTCGAAGCGGCACCGCAGGGCGGCGGCCCACTGCAGGCCATCGGCACCGTGCTGTTCCTGGTTGCTTTCCTGGCGATCCTGTACTTCGGCTACGACTTGGTGTCGCGACGTCTCGCTGGGCGTCGTGTTGAAGCTGATCCCGACAACCTGATCACGGCCAATCCTTCGTTTGAGATGGTGTCTGAGAGCGGCGCGCTGTCTGGGTGGCAGCTGTGTCCCGACGGAGACTCGGCGCGTCTCGACGTGGCCGAAGGGTTGAAGGAAGTTGACGACGGTATGCGTGCTGGGCGCCTAGTGGCGACCGGGACGGAGCGCGGTTTCGTCCGCCTGCGCAACGAGGCGCTGATCAACGTGCAGCCGGAACAGAAGTTGACGCTGTTTGGCATGGTGCAAAACGACGGCTTCGAGATGGCGGCCCTCGAGGTGCTCTGGATGCGCCGCGGCAGTGAGGGCGACGAGGTGGTCGCCGAATCAGTCACCCGCGGCATCTCGACCGGGCCAGGCTATCGCCCGCTTTCGGCTACCGTCATGGCTCCGCAGGGCTTGGGAGTGGAGTACTGCTGCGCTGCCGTGATCGGCTGGGGTGGTAGTGGCAGTCTTCTCGTCGACCGAGTGGCCCTCAGCCAGGCGGCCGAAAGTGAGGCGGTTGCAGCGCCGATCGCGCTCGAGGTCGAGGAGAACCGGCGCAAGGTACGCGCCCTGTGCGGTGGCGTCTCCGGGCTGACCGTGATCGAAGGGCGCAGCCGCACGCTGATTGCGAGCGCCCGCGTCGCTGCGATCGGTCATGGTTTCCCGTTCGGCGAGATCTTGGGCCGGGTGGTTGAGCCGCTGCAAGAAGGAGACGGCGGCATTCATCGTGCGAGTGTCGAGTTTCCTGTCGACGGCTATCGATCGCGGGTGCAGCTCGAGAGTACTTCCGAACGGCGTGAAGGGTCGCTGCACTTTGGCTGGCAGATTCGTAAGGCACCCGGTGCCGCCGAGCAGCTGGCGTTGATCATCGAACTCAGCGACTACGCCGCCAAGCTGCCAATGGGAGCGCATGGTGAGGGAGCGCACCTCGCCGCACGGCCGCTGGCGGAACTCGACAAGAAATCGGTTACAGAATGGCAGATGGGGAGTCGTGATCAGCAGCTGTCGATGATCTTCAGTAGCCCCGTCGAGTTGCGCGTCGCGCCGCCGCAACAGCGTCGCAGTGGCACCTCAACGGTTCTCGTGATGTTGCCGACAGAAGCGCGCGAGAGTCGTTTCTCGATGAGTCTGCATCTTGGCTCCCCACGCGAGCAGCAGGAGATCACGAACGAACTGGCGGCTGTCGATGCGCTGGTTGCCCAAGGGCGTGGCGGAGATGCGTTGCGCGAGGCCGCAGCGCTGGTCGAGCGCTTCCCGTGGCGCGACGACTTAAGGGCCATCGTCGACAAACGCCGGGCGGCGATTCGTCGTGGCGGTCAACAAGAGCTCGCCGTACTCCAGGAGATGCGCGCTGAACTGCTCGAGTTCTCGGGCTCTCCGATTCAGGACCTGCTGCGCGAACGCGCTGAAGCGTTGGCGGACTCCTTTGGCGGTACCAGCGTTGGCAACGACGCCGGCGAGTTGCTGCAGTGGATCGAATCGGAGTTGGGGAGTGCTGAGGCGGCGCGGGCATCCGGCGCTGCGAAAGACCTCATGGCGAAAGCAGACGCGCGCTTTCGAGCCGAGCGCTACTTTCACGCACGTTTCTACTATCAACAAGTCGTCGAGCGCTTCCCTGGCACGGACGAAGCGCGAACTGCGAAGCAGCAGTTGAAGACGATCGTAACACGCACGCGTGTCAGGAAGGGGCGCTGATGCCGAAGGCAAATAGTGTCGCTATCGATGTTGGAGCGCGCGCGGTTCGTGTCGCCTGGGTGCGAGGTGCGCCAGGAAGCATGGAGGTTGTTCGTGCGCTGCGATTGCCGCCACAGGATCTGGCCAGTGTGCTGCAAGAGCTCAAGAATGCGAAGATCCCAACGTCTGCTTTGACGCTGGGGATCAACGGGCAGCGTGCGACTCTGCGCTACAACTTGATTCCTCCCGTGCCCGAGTGGCGTCTCGAAATGATCATGAAGTACGAGACGCAGGAGATGGCCGAGAAGTCCGGCGAGCCGCTCAGCTGCGCCTATCACGTGTTGCATTTGCCTGAGAGCACGGCCGAAGATCAGGTGCTACTGGTCGGTATGGGGCGCGAGTCCGAGATCGACCCGTTGCTCGATGAGATTCGTGCCGGCGGTGGCCGCGTGCATTGGGCCGTGCCGCACGCGTTGGGCCTGTATCACGCGTACCTGCAGTCGCACGCGAAGCCGCCGCGAGAGACCGTGCTGCTCACCGATGTCGGACACGAAGAAACGAATGTCGTGTTGGTTCGCGACGGGCGCTTGATCTTCGCGCGCAGCGTGCGCTTCGGCGGTGCTCAGATCGACGAAGCGATTGCCGAAGCGCTCAGCGTCAAAGTCGAACAAGCTTCCAAACTCAAAGAGGGGATCGGTGGTTCGAAGATCCCGCAGCACTTGGTCACCGACGTCGAGGGGACGTCGCGCAAGGTGCTTGGGCAGCTCGCGTCGATACTGCAGTCCTCGCTGACGTTCTGCCGTGCGCAGACCAAGATCCCGGATATCGAGATTGATCGCGCGATGGTGTCGGGCGGCTGTACGCGGGTCGCCGCGCTGCCGCGCTTCTTGCAGGAGACGCTGGGAATCCCCGTCGAGAAGCTGGAGGTGGCCGTCAGTGGCGAGAGTCTCCCTGGTGGCGCCGACGAGTGGGCCACCGCGCTGGGACTCGCGATGAGTGGCGCCGACCCACAACGCTTCGTCTTGGACCTGTTGCCCGAACGCGCTCGTAAGCAGCGCCACTTCCACGAACGCACGCGCTGGTTGATCGCCGGAGCTGGGTTGTTGGCTGCATCCTTGGTGCTGACGACAGTCGTTGGCTTCTTCGCCAACAGCAACGCCCAGGAGTACAAGGAGCAGGTTGACGCGCAGGCGCGCCTGATTCAGCAGCAGCAACAGCAGGTCGCCGATGCCGAGAAGTCGGTGAAAGTGCAACGCGGTGAGATCGGTCGCGTCAAACGAGAGTTCGCGGTCGGCAGTTTCACTGGGCGGGTCCTGACCGCGCTACAAGATCTCGCCCCACAGGTGTCTCTGGACCGTATGGAGACCAAGCGTGTGGAGCGCGACGGGAAAGTCTATCTCGAGCTGGTCTTGTCCGGACGCGCCGATCACTCCGAGCGGCAAGGGATCGCGCATTTGACGACGTTCGAGAACCTGATGCGCGGCGTGCCCGGGGTCCGACGGACCAGTTTCGTGACGCCTCCCGAAGAGCGGAGCGGCGTGTACGAGTTCAAACTCAGCGTTTCACCAGATGCCGAACCACCCCCCGCCGGACGGTCCAAGAAGAAGTTCCCGCGTAGAGGGAGGAACGCCCGCTCATGAGCAACAAGATCAACTTCGGAGTCCTCTGGGAGAAGCACAAGAAGTTCCTGCTGACGGTCTTTGGCGGCTTTGCACTCTTTCTCGGGCTGCAGACCTTCGCGGCCTCGTACCGAGACGGTGCAAACGCGACCTTCGATCGCAGCCAGAAAAAAGTTGGCGGGTTGGTCCGCGCGGCGGAAGAGCTCGACAAGGTCTATGGTCCGACGCTCGGAGAGCAGCGGGTCATCGGCGACCACATCGAAGGCTTCCTCGACAAGGTCGGGCTGTCGCGCACCTCGCGAATCAAGATTCCTGAGGACTTGAACCGTGCGGCCACGGACTTTCCTGCGAAGTTCGGCAAGGTCTGGGACAACTTCACCGACGAGGCCGACAAGATTCACCTGCGCTATCCGGACAAGAGCAAGGTGCGCTTCGATCTGCGGGGCAACCTGAGCAAGTTCGAGTGGGCGGATCGGTATCGCAAGCTCGAGGTGACGCAGCGGGTGTTGCAAGCCGCGCACGAGCTGCGGCTCAACGAAATCCTCGAGATTTCACCGCGGCCGACCATGATCGAGGAGATTCCGGATTCGAAGCAGGTCGCAGTGCGCTATCCCGTTGCCGTGAAGATCCGCGCGCCCTTTGCAAAGGTGTGCCGGCTCTTTGACTACTTCCAGCGCGACACGGTCTACCTAACGGTCGAGCTAGATGTCACGAGCAAGGACGGGGGCGACATCCTGACCGGTGATCTCCTCTTCTCCGGGGTCGACATCGAGAAGCCTCGCGATTCGAAGAAGTCGCGCAAGCGTGGGGGGTGGTAACAGTGATGGCGCTGAACAAGGAAAAGATCGTCTGCTTGATCTGTCTGCTGATCTTCCTCGGCACGGTCTACTTTAGTTTCTCGGCACTCGGCGAAGTGAGCAGCGAAAAACCAGAGTTTCGCATGGCTGAAGTCGGAGACTCGGGTCCCAGGCGCGGCCACCCAGACGATTGGCAGTGGTTCAAGTTCGACGCGACGGGTGCGCAACGACAAGACCCGTTCGAGAAGATCTCGAATTGGAGCGGTGCGAACCCGGACCCCATGCCCTTGCCTCCTCGTGCCGACCTGGCGCGACGCATGCCACTGCCGGGCGTGTTGATCGCGTCCGTTGCGGCGCGACCCCCGCTGGAGATGGTTCCTCCGACGCCGAAGGAAGAGAAGGAGGACCTCGATGATGAGTAGGTCCGTCACGACACTGACTTTGTGCTTGGTTGCGTTGTGGGCGTTGCCGTGTTCCGGGCAAGACGAGAACTATGGCTACGACGTGCGCCGTTACGACACTCTGGTCTTGAGCGGCGGGCGTCGCATTGACGGTCAGATCTTGGAAGACAACGGCGATTTCGTCGAGCTGCTCAACGATAAGAACATCAAGCAGCAGTTCCGGCGCTCGGAGGTCAAAGAGATCATTCGAGCGGTGCTACCGAAGGAAGCCTATCGCAAACGGATGAAGCGTGAAGGCTTCCAATCCGATAGCTACGACGACCAACTTGCCGTGGGCAAGTGGGCGGCACAGTACGCGTCCGAGATAGGCCAGTTGGCGATCGTGAATCTCGAGATTGCAACGCGCATCGACCCGTCGCAGCAAGAGACCTACGAGTTGTTGCTACCGCTGCTGGCAGACCATCCGGGAGAAGTGCGTGACGACGCGGCGCTGGATGCGGAACTCGGCATCTACCTGCGAGGTCTCGAGGCAGGTATCGCGTTGCCCGAGTTGGCCACGCGTGCAGCGGATCACTTCGAGAAGCAACGAGACTACGAGTCAGCAATTGTCGTCTTGAAGCGCCTCTACAGCCAGAGCGCCGAGCCGCCGGACGGCACGGGTGGACGAGTCGCCGAACTCTTGAACCGCAGTGGGCGTCGCGACGAGGCCCGCGCGTGGGTGGAAGATCTACTGACGAAAGCGCCCGCGGCTGCCCGCGATCGGTTGCAAGCCATGCATGCCGGGTGGCTCCTCGAAGATGTCGCGGTCGGCAACGTCGAAGCGCGCGCCACGTTCCTCGACGTGGTGAGCTCGCTCGCTGACGATTCGGGGATCAAGCACCTTCTGCGGGGTTCGTACTTTCTGATCCTCGATGACGCAGACACTGCGGCGGAACCGTTGCGTCGGGCCGGCCAACTAGGCGTCTTCGACGCTCCTGCGATTGTCACGTACGCGCTGTTGTACGCGCAGACTGGCGACTCGAAGCAGGCACGCCTCACTCTAGAGAATGCGCGTAAGGCCGTTGGCGTGCGGGTTTCGCTGGCGCTGGTTCGGGCCTACTTGCTGGAGAACGATGGCGACGACGCCGGCGCCCTGCAGCTATTGCGGACGACGATGAACGAGGCCTCGGACGCGCCGTGGCAAGCGTGGATCGTCTACCTGCACGCGCTGCAGCGACTCGCTCCCGACGAATCGATCGACGCGCCGGTGCGTACGTATCTAAAACGTTTCGTCGACAACCCCGTAGCGTTCGCTGAAGGCGCGTTGCTCCTGGCAGATCAGGCGCTCCGTGACGGCGATGGCCCCAAAGCGCGGCGTTGGTTCGACTACGCCGGGGTCGGGGGCCATGAGGGCTTCGAGTACTACCTCGGTCTCGCCCACGCCCACATGATGGAGGGTGGCAACCCCGTGCGTGCCCGGGCAGCACTCGATGCGGCGCGGGCCTTGAGTAGTGACAATCTCGACGTCTGGAACACGCTTGGCTATGCCGAATACACCGCGGGCGCGTTCGAGCGCGCCAGTCAGGAGTTCGAGCGCGTCATCGCGACTTTCACGGAGGAAGAGCGGGAACTGCCCGAACCCCCCGCTGCTCTGGCGTATGCGCTGGCGGGGCGCTACCTCGTGAATGCAGCGACCGGTCAAGAACTGTGGGCCGACAACTTCGAACGCGCGGACGGACAGAAGCCCCTCAACAGCTGGGACGAGTCGGAAACCTACGGCATCGAGATCGGCCTGCGCCAAGGCAGTGCGATTTTCGAGGGCACGCAAGAGTACGAAGACGATGGCCGCACGGCGCTACTGCGCGAAGTGCAAGGCGAGCGCCTGGCACGGATTCGCGTGACGTTGTCGGTTTCGAAGGGCCTTCAGCAGGGGACGGTGGGCTTGCGGATCGAGGACGAGAACGGCGGTAGCGGTCTCGTGTTCTTTCGGCATCCAGACGGTGACCTGAGCTTTTCGATGAACGGTCGCGACCGCAGCGACGTCGTCCGCACCCCGACTGCCGATGAGACAACCAACGGCGACGAAGGCGGCGAGCAACACCCCAGCGTAGAGTACGCCATGAAGCGCGTGCTTTGGGATGCGGCCGACGACGACACGCACACGTTAGAGATTCGCTTCGACGAAGATCAGCGCGAAGCTTCACTTTTCTTCGACGGTGTTCGCATCGCTCGCGGTGTGCCGGTGTCGTTCGCGACGAAAGGCACGCTGCGGACCGGCGTGTCGTTCATGGCTCCGAAGCGTGAGCGCTGTGGCGTCAAGATCGAGTTGTTCGAAGTGTTCAAGACGCGAATCGATGATACACGCGAGCGGACCTACTAATGGATTCAGAGGAGCTGATGCACGTCGAGCGACGCAACGAAGGTTTCACGCTGATTGAGCTGCTAACGGTCATCGCGATCCTGGGGATCTTGATGGGGCTGGTGACGGGCGCGGTCACGATCGCGCGGAAGCGCTCGCTGCTAGCCCAGGCGAAGGTCGATATCGACCAGTTTGGCGCCGCGATCACTGCGTACGTGGGGAAGTATGGCGATCACCCACCCAGCAGCATCGAAGACGAGTATCAGATCTCGGGCAACGAGCTGAACTCTGGCATTGAGAGCCTGTTGGCCCACATCACTCGGGATCAGAATTTCAGTGAGTTCGACTTCCAGGAGGAGCGGCTGTCGAACGTCGACAACGACCTCCTCGGCAACCAAGAGGTCTACAACGAACTGCGCTGGGTGTTTGGCGACAACCAGCTGCGGGAGTACCTAGATCCTTGGGACAATCCGTACATCTACGTCGAGACGCGGGAGTATGGGCGCCAGTTCAAGGTGCACCACAAGGAAGGGACGAAGCCGACGTTGGCGGAAGCGGGGCGTTCGGAGAAGAGCGCGACCTTCCATAGCCCGACGACGTATCAGATCTGGTCGGCCGGTCCGAAAGGGATCAATGAGAACGGCGAAGGGGACGATGTCCATTCGTGGTGATCGTGAGCACCGACGCCAGGCAGGGATGACCCTGACTGAGATTCTCGTCGTGCTGGCAATCCTTGCGTTCATCATGTCGATCTCGATCTCCGTCTATCGCAACGTCGGGACGGTCTACTCGTTGCCAGCGACCGCGTCGCACGTCAGCAGCATCATCCGCGCAGCTCGCAACTACTCCGTTTCCTCTGGTGTGCCGAGCAAGGTCTTCGTCGACGCGATGAATCCCGAGAGCCATGAAATCACAGCGTTCGGCTTCGAGCTCGTTGCGAACTGGCACTTCGAAGATGAACGCCCCGGCGAAGACATCCCGTTCGATCCCGGTACAGAACTGCAGGGCGCGCGGCGCGATCGTGGAACGGTCGAAGGACGGGTTTATGGCGGTCCTGGGAAGATCGGGCAGGCGCTGTACTTCGAGGACGGTGGCGCGGTTGTTGCCGACCACCAAGCGCGTTATGGGTGTCAGCATGGATTCAGCGTCGATGCCTGGGTCTTGTTTCAGCCTGGAGACGAACGCCCAGAGGCGCGCTACACCGTCGTCTGGAAAGAGGGTTCGTTCGAGCTGGGTGCGACCGGCGACGGCGCGTTGTTTGCGACGATCACCGGGAACTGGGACGACGAAGATGCAGCGCGGGAGTACGAAGTGCAGACGCGTCCGGACTCGATCGTCCTCGACCGTTGGACCCACTTGCGCTTGATTCACGACGCGCTGGAGTTGCGCATCGAGATCGACGGCGTGCGCGAAGATTGGTACGTGGTCGGCTATGAAGAGATCATGGAAGATGACTGGCCGGCTCTGCCCCGAGAGATTCAACAGACAACATCGTACTTGAGCATTAGCCGCCCGGATCAGTTCTTCATGGGCGCTATCGATGAAGTGAAGTATCGCATTGGTCGTGAGCCGAAGAGCTACGTTCTCCCTCCGGACGTGCAGTTCCTGGCTCCGTCGAAGACTGTGTACTTCGATACCCGTGGCAGTCTCGATCCGCTACGGCATTCGAGTCCGGTGATCATCTCGCTGACGAACGATCCGAACGTCTACCGCGAGAGTGTCGATGCCGGACGCCACAGTGTTGTCGTGACCGATGCCGCAGGCACCGCAGAAGTTCCGTTCGGTGGCGACGAATCCGACGGCGATGCCGCTGCGGACCAGTTTGGCGACCCTCTGGCCGCGTTGGCGCACTACTTGTACGTAGAGCAGCAGCGCAAGGCCGAAGAAGAAGGGCTCGAGGACCCCGACGAGGAGTCGCTGACCGAGGAAGTTCAGCGCTTGCCGGTCCCCGCGTCCTCAGTACGCCAGATCATTGTCGACATGACCGGGACGGTCCGAGGATGAGCACAGGAGGAACGATCGTGAATCTTCGTAGCAATCGAGAAACCGGCGTTGCGCTCTTGATGGCCATCGTGGTCTTGGCGGCGTTGTTGATGATCGGCACGCCGTTCGTGTTGTCGATGCGACTCCAGGAAGAAGGTGCGACGCAGCTCGTCAACGACGAGCGGGCGCGCTTGGCGGCCGAGTCCGTCCGCAACCGCGCGGTGGCGCGTCTCTTCGAGACCCATCCTTCGCGCGAGGCCGAGTCCGATCCGCTACAGCGCAACGTGGGATCGAACGACGAAGGGGATCTGACCGAGATCGTGCAGGATCCCGCGAACGTGGATGGCGCCGAGGACCTGCTGGTGCCGATCCCACGAGAAGTTGCGTTGATCGCCCTCGCCGAGGCACCCGTCGACGAAGAACTGACGGAAGAGATGGCGACCGAAGCTTACCCGATGCGTAGCGGTACTGATCGCCTGGTCGCAGTCGAGATCGAGGACGAGCAAGGGAAGCTCAACATCAACACCGCACCACCGATCGTGCTGGGCAACCTTTTGGGAGGGAGCCAGCTGTCGGAAGGCATTCAGATGGATTCGAAGATGACCGAGATTCCGGTCGTCGACACTTCGAAGTTCCCGGCCGACGATGACCCGTACACTGTGGACGGGGTCGTTGTGATCATGAATCCGCTGATCTTCACGATGGAAGCGATCTCGTACCGTGGCAAGACAGACACGCACCTGACAGGCTGTTTTCGCGGTGAGTATCTATCGATCCCGCAGGATCACGCGAAGGGCTGGCCGATCTTCGACATTCGCGCCTTCAAGGTCTTTCTGCACCGGCACTACAACCTGTCCGATGGCGACGTGTACTCGTACCGCACACCGCAGGCCGTGCGCGAGATCGCGGAGTGGTCCGTTGTGCCGTACTTCCTCGAGAACATCGCGATGCTGGGACTCAACATTCGCAACATGGATGACTTTGGGCTGACCCCGGAGATGTTGGTGCGCGCTGACTTGGATCAGGCGCTGCTGAGCCGCAAGGAAGAGCCCTACGATGAAAAGGCGTTCAAGGAAGCCAAGCGCTCGCTGCGGAAGCTTGGCGTACCGAAAGACATGCTGGAGCTGTTCGAGCAGTTCCGCGGTCCCAAGGCCATTATCGATGCCGCGCAGATCGTTGAAGATCTGGACCTCGCGGCCGGGCTCAAGAGCGCCGGCGCGCTGACGAGGATGCTGGGCGGTGGCGATCCGATCAAAGCGGCGTCGTCACAGATCAAGAAGGAACTCGCTCGGATCAAGAAGCAGACAAAAGATTACTTCCCGCGAGCGATCGAAGCCTACCGAGAGATCTACGACCGCCCCGGTTCGGAGACCTTCACGGCCAAGGACTTTGTTGGCATTCAGAATTTGATCACGACGACGTCGAGCATTCCGGCCGAGTGGTCGGAAGAGCAGCAAGTCATCGGTGAGATTTCGAAGAATACGATCCTCGGCTTCCCCAGCCTGCAGGTGGGGAACTATTCGTGGTTCAATCCAGGCACGCTGGTGCGTGTGCGCAGCAACGAAGATCCCAGCAAGGTCGAGTACCACATCGCAATGGGCGCCATGCCGGTGCGCGGGGGGAACAGCACGGGCGCGCGTTTGCAGAACGCGATCTTTGGCGGCGGCGTGATCCTCAAGGATCAGCTGCAGTTCGAGTACGCTGAGCGTGAAGCGATGGTATCGGCCGCGCTGCGCCACCCCGTGAACATCAATACGGCGCCGCGACGTGTGCTCGAAGCGGTGATGTCGGGGATCTCTGTCGTCAACTTGAACCGGCAGGTGCGCTATCTCATCGACAGCAAAGAAGCCGCAGCGCTTGCCGATTTGATCATCGAGAATCGCCCGATCATCGGTTTCGAGGACTTACGCCGCATCGTCGAGGACGCGCGCGAGCGGGAAGTACTCGACGACCAAGTCGACGAGCAGATCTTGCTGATGAACGCGCAGAACCCGCACGATCCATATCTATCGGTCTCGTCGGTCGGTTTCTGCTATGCGACAGGTGATGTCTACACGGTCGAGTCGAGCGCGATCATCAACTTGCCGTCAGGGATGGAAGTCGCCAATCACCGGATGCGCGAGGTCATTGAGGTTGCCCCGCCGGACGACTTGAAGATCGTGGTGGACGGGCAAGACGACTGGATGTTTCGCATGTTCCGGCGCCAGTCGCCGAATCGCGCGCGCTGGGAACGGGATTCGACGTCGCTGCCGTCCCGTGAAGGCAAGTACATGATCACCGGCCCGGTACCGCTGAACGAGCGCAACTTCCAAGTCCCGTCGACGTCAGAAGGATCGATTCGGGCGCTGACCACCGAACTGGCACAGACCCCACGAACCTTCGGTACGGTGGAGCATTTTCCGTTCGAACTCGAGGGGGTGACCGGCCAGAGCGCATCGAAAGACACGACCCAAGGGGGCAGTAGCACGCCGAGTAGCAGCAACCCTCCCGCGCAGCCGCAAGTGCAAGACCTGTTGCGGCAGCCAGGAGCCGTCGAGTTCTGGGTGCGTTTCGAAGCCGAGCCATCCGGCAGCTTCACGCTGTTCGACTGTGCCAGCACGCAGGCACTCGCCGATCGCAATCGGGTACGGCTCTTTTACGAGAGCAACGGTCAGTCGCTGGTTTTTCAGATCATGGACGACGCGGCGGCTGGGACCGCCTTCCCGCCACGGGGTGAACCCTACGCCGGCGGTGAGATCCGGCACACGGTGCGCTTCCAGCCCGACACCTGGTACTTCGTGAACGCCGTTTGGAATTCTTCTGCGCCGGGCGACCAAGCGCTGTTTCTGGACGGCCGCGCCGTCGGCGACAACATCTGGGTCGGGGAACTGGCGCGTACACTGCCAGGAGGCGCTGAGACCGTGGTCGTTGTCAACGACGCGCGCGTCGAGTGGTTTCCGCCGAAAGGCGCGCTCCTCGTCGGGACGGAAGTCATCGAATACGATTCGATCACTGGTAACTCGTTCGACATCCGGCAGCGCAATGCACCGTTGATTCCCAGTGGCCGAGGCCGTCGCGGCAGCACCGTGCAGAATCATCCCGTCGGTACGCCGGTGCGTCTGTTTGGCTATCGCGTGAATGCGACGACGTTGGATCGAACGCGTCTGCTGGGGAACGCGCTGCTACCGGTGCGCCCCGGGCCCAACGACATTATTGTCGGTCGGGGGGAAGCCAAGTTGGACCATGCCCTGACCCCGCCGCAGGCCGTGATCACCTTCGGAGGCGGTGTAGGCACGTCGATACCCTATCCGTACCCGGCGGCCTTCAGCTGGTCTGAATTGACCACCGCACAAACGACGATTCCGATCGCAACAGGGGGGATCCACCCGACCGAGCTGGGCTACCCGGAACAGGGGTATCTGCAGATCGAGCTCGACGATCGCCGCAACACCAACCGGGTGATTCAGTACGAGTACGTGCGCTACTCCGGCATTCGCGGCTCGCAAGATCCCAACGCGGATTTTGAGTTCTGGGGCTGTGGTCGGGCAGTTGAAGGTACGGATCCCGTTGGACTCGGGGGTGGTTTGATCCCATCCTTTGGCAACGGCGGCTTCACCTACTTCGTCATGGGGGTGTCGATTCGAGCCGATCTCAGCGGCACAACGCCGCGGAACCTGAATGCCTTCTATCCGCCCGCCGGCGTCATTCAGCTGCGGGGGATTCCATCGAACGCGAACCTGAACCCCGTCGAGTTCATCTATTACGCACGGATCAGCAACGGGAACGATCACTTCCTCGCTGACTACAGCGTCAACGGGATTCGTTTCCGCGGCTTCTCGGGAGGACTCGATTTCGTCGGCCGTGACGACCAAGCGACAGCCGAGGCCGCGGGATCTGCGCTCCTCGATCTCCCAGCGGGTCAGACGATCATCCCTGTCATCGCGGTTAACCGGCCGTACGTCGGTCAGGAAGACCTCATCAGTATCTCGGCCGCGAATCCCAATGCGCCGCCGCTGTTCGAAACGCGACTCTTGCGTGTCGATCAGGTGGCGCGAGGCAGTGAGATCACGTTCATGTCGCTGATGCCGCAGAGCCAGCCCGAGAACGTGTATCGGTTGTTCGATCTACCGGAGATTCGCAAGTTTCCAAGCGGTGGCCTGCCGGCGGAGAGCTCGCAGCAGATCCTGTTTGCGCAGGCGGCCGCGCCGACCGGCGCAAGCGCGGATGCGAACGTGACGATCGACGAGATCCGACTGTCCGAGCCAGGGCAGGGCGGTGTCGACATGGTGCCTTTGCCACTTGTCGGCGGGCGGCTCGTTGTCGAAGACGCACCGAAATCGCGGGACCGGCCGACTTTGGCTGCATCTCAGAAGGTGATTCGCACGAGCTTCAGAGACTCCGACGATCCGACGAGCGGTATCGACAAGCTACTGCTGGTCGCCAGGCGCCAGCTGGAGGCAGATTCCGATCCGGCGACGGGGACCTTCTGGCATGTCAGTGCTTATCCCGAGTTGGGGCAGTTCGCGTTCGGCAAGTCCGACGGGTTGTTGTTCCACGACGGCGAAGTCATTCACTACCAGAACTTCGACAACTCAGCAGCCGGAGATCCGGTGATTGCCACGCTGGCTGCGGATCTCCCGCGGGACCCGATCGCAGACCCCAACGACGGTTTGCGGTACGACGAACGCGACTACTACCGAACGCTCGTCCTACCGCAGCTCAACATCGCGCCGTTCCAGGGGACACTGCCGGCGCGCGATGGTTTCTTGCAGTTCATCAACGATCCGCGCGGTGAGATCATCTACTACGAGTACCGCACCGGCAACACGCTGCGGAACGTGCTCCGCGGACAGCTGGGGACTGACGTTGGCGACTACGACATCAGTCGACGCAGCTATTTCTTGGTCGCGCTACCGACGAAGGAGATTGACCTGCAGACGCGGTCGATGCTCAACAGCGAACGCCCGCGGATCAGTACGCTGACGCCGGGGTCGCTCGTGCCGTTGGCGCACATCCCGGTGACACACACGACCGGCGCGTTCTCGAACCACGAACTGCCGGTGGCCGATGCCAGTGAGTTCCCGAACACCGACGGCTACCTGATCTTCGATGACGGGAATCCGAACAACGAAGATGAAATCTTCGCCGTGCGTGGTCATTCCAACAACTCGTTTCGATTGTTTCGCGATGAGAAGACTGGCAAGGGGATCTTCCGTGGTCGTTTTGGAACGCCGATTCGACAACAAGTACCGGCAGACCTGCCCGTCGTCTTCTTCAACGCGCGCTATCACGACCACTACCAACCACAGATCGAATCGCCGGATCTCGGCTACGTACAGCGGGCGTTTCGGCGCCCCGGCGCGTTCTGGGACCGGCTGCAATGGCAAGTACAAGAGCTGCGTAATCGTTCGTTCAACAACGAGGTGCGCATTGTCGCGCGCTTCGACAGTGTGCCCAATTGGGATCAAGAGCCGACGAACCAACCTGGTGGTCTGTATCTCTTCACCGAACCCGATGGCGCCAACGAGTTGGGCGTGAACGCCGACCTACTGGAGATTCGCGTCTACTTCCGTTACCTGCCGGGATCGTATGGTCGCAATGCGCAGACGATGGGAGGCGGTTGGAACGACGAATGGAAGCACTCTCCAGTCCTCGAGTCCCTGACCGTCGACTATCGTAAGGAGTGGCGCATCATTCACCGGGAAGAGTTGCCATTCTGATGATTGCTGCGGAGTCGACTCCCTGCCAGCGCCGTTCAGAAGGAATGACGCTGATCGAACTACTCGTCGCGACCGGGATCTTTCTGTTCCTCGGCAGCGCGCTGATCATGTTCCTGAACGTCGGGATCAACATGTGGCGCGTCGGGGAGATCCGACGCGAAGCGTACGAGCGGGCGCAGGCCATCGTCGACACCATCGCGAGTGACCTCACGTCGACGTTCCCAGATCCGTCACAGGGTACCAAAGGGCAAGTCGACGTCGTGCTGTTGTCGGATCACGATGCCAACGGTCGGCAGAGGTTGCGTTTCGTGCGCACGCTCGCAGGAGAAATGCGACACCCGGTGACGCAGCACGCAGGCTCCCTGACGGGGGCCTATTTCGACTATGACTACGACGCGGATGCCGAGCAGCTCGAGATGGGAATGCTACGGGCGCCAGGCGGGCTGCAAGAGATTGCCTACATCATGGATCCACGCCCCGAACTCGACCTGCTGTACCGAGCAGCGCGATCCCCGATTGGTGGGCCGAGCACGCTGTTCGACAACGACAAACTGTACCGCTGGGATGATCTCGATGCTGCGCCGCTGGGACCTGGATCGTTGCTGCGACCCTTGGCCGACGGTGTGTTGCACCTCGAGTTCCGTTTCTGGGGTCAGGACACCGAAACCTGGATGCCGCTCGAGGAGCAACCAGACGTCACCCCAGCCGAGCGCGATTGGGACTCGACAGGCGGAATCTTGGGGCCAATGGACGGTGACGTCCGTGGGGATTTCGACGATTCCTCGCGGCACGAGCATCGTGATGACGTCTTTCCGAGTCGGGTGCAGATCGTCCTTGTACTGCGACCGGCCCGGGCCGCGCGATTCGCAAAGCTGTCCGCTCGACTGTCATCGCATGACGATGAGGTACGCGTCGACCGTACGACGCACTACCCCGATGGGGCGTTCCAGTACATAAAGATCGACGACGAGTGGATCCGCTACGGCGGGCTCAGCAAGAACGGCTTTCTCGAGGTCGAACGCGGGGTCCGTGGCACCGAGGCGGCGGATCACGAGCGGGGTGCTACCGTTGTGTACGGGACGACGTTCACGCGCATCGTTCGGATCCCTGGCGCGCGGCGCAGCCGCTGGGGAGGCTAGGCCGTGGCAACACCGCCGTCGCCGCGCAGCGCGGGTTTCACGTTGATCGAAGTCTTGGTGGCTCTCGGCGTGTTGTCGCTGGGGATCGCTTCCGCCATCGCTTTGTTCGCGGCGGCGACCGCGTCGCACAAGCGCGCGATTCACTACACCAATGCTGCAGCGATCGCCGAGTATGCGCTTGCAGACGTCGAGACGGCTCTATCGAAGGGTGCGCCGTTGTTGCTTCTGGAGCAGCAGCCACCGTTTGCGGCAGTGCAGCGCGACTACCCAGGCTATGATGTCGCGGTTCGTTTCTTGATCTCGGTAGAAAGCCCCGACCAAGTCTTGGCCGAGGTGACCGTTAGTTGGGTCGCCGGCGGGCGCGATGTCGAAGAGCAGTTTCGGCAGTGGATGACTCGAGAGACACGCATCTACAGCCCCGCGTATCGCGAAGACGTGGGCAGCGTTAGCGACGACGGCTAGCGCCCGAGTGTTAGCGCCCGAGTCTTAGCGCAGGAGTCTTAGCGCAGGAGTCTTAGCGCAGGAGTCTAGCGCACAGCGAGGCGCTCTAGCAGCTCTGCCGCAACCGGGCCGCGCCCCGACTTCAGGTCTCCATCAGCGCGGCGCAGATCCCCAATGATCGACCTCAGATCGGTAGGCGTGTTGGCGCGCGCCTGCTGCTTGATTCGTGGCAGGAAAGGTCGGGCAATCCCGGCAGCCTGCATCACGGCCTGATCGTCGCCGCCGGCGTCGAGCGTCGAATGCACGACTCGCAGCTGTCGGACGCGGCGCAGCGCGGCGCCGATGAACTGCATCAGAAGCGACGAAGCGTCTGTGATGCGGGCCCCGCGGCTATCGACGCTGCCGCGATGCAAGACGTCGCGAGTCAACGCTAGGGTGCGTTGCCGGTCACCTAGCAGGTAAGTATCGACGAGTTCGAATAGATTCGATTCTTCGCCGTCGGGCGTGTGTTTCTCGATGAGTTCGCGGGTCACGGTGCCCTTGCCGCCGAGGACTGTCGTCAGGCGCTCCAGAATCCCCGCCAGGTCTGCGAGGCTTGGACCGATGCGGGTCTGCAGTAGATGCGCCGTCGGTGGATCGATTTTCAGCGATGCCTTTCTGGCGCGGCGACAGACCCAGCGGTTGAGATCGTTCTCCCAAAGGGGCGCGTTCGGTTGCCAAGGAGGAGGGCGGTGAAACGGCTTTGCCGCTTGCAGCAGCCAGCCGTGTTTCTGCAAAGCCTTGGCTACTTTGGTCCGGCCATCGAGCTCGTCGACGACAAGTACCAATAGCACACCGTCCCAAGACTCCTTCAGCACGGTAATCCACGAGTCGGGGTCGAGTTTCAGATACGGCGTGGCGTTGTCGACGATGATCGTGCGATCGCCACCGAACAGAGAGGGGGTTCGCAACTCGTCGAAGAGCTCGGTCAGCTGTTGTTCTTGGAGTTTCTTATCGCCCTGCAGGCGGACGCACTCTTCGGGAGGAGTGGTGTCCCCATAGCGACTGCGCAGAATGTCCTGGACGCCCTCGCGCTTCAGGAAGTCTTCCTGCCCGGCGATCGTGATCACCGGCGGCAGCGCGTCCCCGAGGAGATCCGGGAGCTTTTCGATCTTTTCCTTCATGCCGTCGAATCCCCTGGCCAGTCCGTTCCTCTGCGGCTGTGCGGCATTGTAGTGCAGTTGCCGGCAGAAGGAAGGCGAACTGACAGTGCTCCAAGCAGAACTAACAGGCTCCAAGGCGAACCGACAGGCTCTGTGGGGAGCTCCGCTCCCTTGACTCAAGCGGGCTGCCGTCGCATAAAGGGACTCGCGATAGGAGTCCGAGGAGGTCTCGGGCAGGGAAGTGTGGTGAGAATCCACCGCGGTGCCGCCGCTGTAATCGGTGACGACGCTTGCAACTCCGCTGGTCATCTGGCGGATCCCACTGTGTTTCGTGACGCCCTCAATGTGGCGAGTTGCGATGCGCGGGAAGGGTGCGAGTGAAGGTTGACCCGAGAGCCAGAAGACCGGCCTATTGCGACCTCTACTGGCCAGGCCCGGACCGCTCGTAAAGCAGTCCCGGCGAGGCGTCCCCCGCGCAGGGGTAGAGAGGGGACCCAATGCCGTCTGGCATCCCTTCCATTCGAATCTCGCAGAGTCGTTTTTCACAGTGTCATTTTTCACAGAGTCGTTTTTTGCATCGTCAGTCTTGGTTTGCGCCTACGTGTGCGCTGCTAATGAGTGTCTGTTTCTTGCTGGGCGGGGTTGGCTCCGCAAGTGCTCAGTACACGTCGCTCCCGACGATGTCGCTGGCCGGCACAGACCCGAATAACTCGAACCCGTACGGGTTGGCGATGCACCCGACGTTGCCGCTCGGGTACGTGGCGTTGGCGGGGATCACCGACTTCACTCTGCCGCCGGCGACGTCGAACGGCAGTACCGTTGCTGAGTTCGATCTCAGCACGCTGCAGATTACTCGGACGTTCTCGGTCGGTTTGTTTCCGACAGAGATTGCGATCGCACCCGACGGGAGCGAACTCTACGTCGTGTGTTCGACTGACAGCACCGTTGCTTTCATCGATCTGGCGACGACGACAGTGACGCAGCTGCCGATCACAGATAGCACTGGTGCGCTTGTTAGTTTCGTCTCCGGCATCCAGCTTTCCGCCGACGGGACGCAGCTGTACGTCGTCAGCAACGGTGGCGACTTCGATGGCTCCAACGAGAACATCGTTATCATCGATCGCGCTCTCGGGACGATCGTCGGGCGCCAGTTGCTGGCTGGCTCGATGTCGCGCTTTGCCGTGTTGTCGAACGGCCGCGTGGTGGCGCCAGTTGGCTTTCCCGGGAACGACTTCACCGCGCAACCAGAACTTCGCATCTACGACCCAGCGACGACGCCTTGGACCCAGCTTGCCAGCTTGCCGATGACCGTCGACACGACGACCTTCCCGTCGCCGATCGACGTGGCCGTGGCGCCTGACGAGTTGCGCGCCTATGTAACGATCTTTGAAGGGTCGTCAGAGGTGTTCGTTGTGGATCTCGTGACGAACACCTTGCTGCCGTCGATCGTGCTGCCGACGCTGGACTTCGTGCAGCATGGCCTGGAGATGTCTGCCGATGGCATGCAGCTCTACGTGACGGACTTCCTGCAGAGCCAACTGCGCGTTGTCGACTTGGCCACCGGCACGGTTGCGGCGACGCTGGCAACGGGCGCCCAACCCAATGAGGTCGTCGAGCACGGCGGGCGCCTGTGGATCACCGATCAGGCATCGCAGACTGTGACGCTGTACGCCCTCGCAGGGGGTTATGTACGCGGCGATATCGACGACAATGGAGGGATCTCGCTGACCGACGCGATTGGGCTGTTGATGCATCTCTTCGTCGCGCCGTCGCTGACCTGCCTCGACCGCGGAGATACCAATGATGATGGCCAGGTCGACCTGGTCGACCCGGTGTTGATCCTCGACTACCTGTTCAACGCTGGGCCCGCACCGGCGTACCCGTTTCCGCAGGTCGGTACCGACCTGACGGCGGATACGCTGAGTTGCCCATAGCAATCAGAAGTTGTTCCCAGACGACAGAAATCGTCTTCGGAGAACACAGAAGGGGGAATCATGCGCAAGAACACAGGCCTTGCCTGCGTTGCGTTGACCAGTCTGTTGTTGTTGGTCGCGACCACGACCCATGCAGCGGGAGAGCTGTGGGTCAGTGATCACGACGGCCCGACGCTCGAGCGGTGGGGTAGCGACGGCACTGTGCAGCTGACCATTGCTTTGCCCGCACCTGCAGTGGGGGTTGCGGTTACCGCCGATGGCGGCATCTGGGCGTCGTTGCCCGCAGTCGCGCAGCTGTGGCGCATCGCCCCAACGGGTGCTGTCAGCCAGGTGATTGCGACGACCAACGGGGTGCAGTCGCTGGCCGTGGCTGCGGACGATACGGTGTGGGCTGTGCGCCCGGCTACCGACGACATCGTCCACTACAGTGCCACCGGTGTGGTGCTGCAAACGGTCAGCGTCGGTGTGGCTCCGTTTGGCATCGCGATTGCCGGCGATGGTCGGCTGTGGGTCACGAACTCGTTCACTTCCACGGTCACGCGTCTCGAGGCCGATGGCACCGGAGCGGTGCACTACCCGGTTGCGTTCTTTCCGACCGGCGTCGCCGCCGCGCCCGACGGGGGATCGGTCTGGATCGCGTCGAAGAACGAAGTCCAGCGCTTCAACAACAACGGGGTGCTGACGCACACGCTTGCTGCCGGCTGGTATCCGCGCGGTATCGCCATCGATGCCCTCGGCCAAGTGTGGGTTACGAACTTGCTTTCGAGCGACGTCAGTCGCTTTACGACAGCGGGAACGCCGATCGATACGATCGACGTGGGCACTCGCCCCTGGGGGATCAGCGTCGCCAGCGATGGCGGCGTCTGGGTTCACTGCGGCGACGGCGGCGAGATCTGGCGCCTGGCGCCGTGGGGCGAGAAGCTGGCAAGCTATCCGTGCGGCTACCCGCACTCGCTTGGAGACAGCAGTGGCTTTGCGCGTGCCGTGACGGTCGTGCCAGGTGACGACGACGACCTCGACGGCTCGGCCAACCTGGTCGAGGCAAGCCTTGGTTACGATCCATTGCGTGGCGACTCGTCACCGGTGTCGTTCGTACGCGGTGATGCGACGACCAATGGCTCTGTCGCGATCGACGACGCGGTGGCGACGCTCGGCTATCTGTTCGGGGGTGCGTCTCTGACGTGTCTCGAGGCGGCGGACGCCAACGGCGATGGCGCGGTTGATCTCGTGGATCCCGTCGTGGTCCTACAGTACCTGCTGGTCGGTGGTGTGGCGCCCGACGCGCCGTTCCCGACCGCGGGGCTGGACCCGGCGCCATTTGCGGCCCTGCCGTGCATGCCGTGACCGACGGCCCTCTTTGACGGCAATCTCAGGCTGGGTGGACGGCTGGGGACGATTCCCGGCGGCCCACCCAGCCGTTTTCCTGCCTGGAGCGGTAAGTTCCTGTATTTTCTGGGTTTCCCGCGTGGTTTCCACCCAGACCTGCCTTCCCCTGCCGCTCCCACCGCTCTAGACTTACCGCCCAAACGCAACAGAAGGGCGCGCGCGCCCGGACGGTCGCACGCCGCCTTCCGGGAAGCAGCAAGCCACAGAAGGAGCAAGACCATCTCAAACGGTTATGACGAAGAACATCATCTCGCGGTCTTCATCGATCTCGAGAACGTCGCGATCGGCGCGCGCGACGCGAAGCACGACAAGCTCAACATCGACAAGATCCTCGAGCGCCTCGTTGAGAAGGGGAAGCTGTCCGTCAAGAAGGCGTACGCCGACTGGGCGTCCTTCTCGAAGTACAAGCGTCCGTTTCACGAAGCTGGGATCGAGCTGATCGACATCCCCCGCAAGTCTGTGGGCGGCAAGAACAGCGCCGACATCAAGATGGTCGTCGACGCG
>JBCCHQ010000035.1:0-40683 GCA_039028735.1 Planctomycetota bacterium
CCCGACTCGAACGCAAGATGATGTTCGAGGTCGAAGGGGGGACCGAACGCGAATGCATGAAGATCCTTCGCCATGAAGCGGGCCATGCGATCTGCAATGGCTATCGGCTGCACTACCGCAAGCGCTGGCGCGAGGTCTTTGGCAAGTTCTCCGAACGGTATCCAACCTACTACCGTCCGAAGCCCAAGAGTCGTGACTATGTCCTGCACCTCGACTGGTGGTATGCGCAGTCGCATCCGGCGGAAGACTTCGCCGAAACGTTCGCAGTCTGGCTGCGCCCGAGCTCTCGTTGGCGCAAAGCGTACGCTGGGTGGCCCGCGCTTCGCAAGTTACAGTGTGTCGATGAGATGATGAAAAGCATCGAAGGAGAAGTTGCGCCCGTTCGTAGTCGCCAGCATGCACACTCTGTTCGCAAGCTGCGCACCACGCTGCGGGCGCACTATCGGCGTAGGCAGCGGCGCTATGCGGACGATCCCGGTGACCTCTACGATCGTGACTTGAAGCGACTGTTTTCCGATGAGGAAGGCCATGCTCGAAATCCCAGCGCGGCACAGTTCCTGCGCCGCAACAAGGGGCGTCTGCGAACCGATGTCGCGGAGTGGGCGGGAGTGCACCCTTACACCGTGGACCGCGTGATCCAAGACATGATCACCCGGAGCCGCAAGCTGCAGTTGAGGGTACGTGATGCCGAGGCGGACTTGCTTTCGAGCGCGCTGTTGATGATTGCGATCCAGACGGTCTATCTGGTTCAGGGGGGGCGGAGGCTGGTGGCACTTTGAGACGTCTACGAGTGCTGGTGTTGATGCATGAAGACTTCGTGCCGCCGTTGGACGAAGTGCCTGGTGATAGTGCGCCGCATTGGAAGACCGAGTTCGACGTCATGGCAGGTCTGGGTGCCCTGGGGCACGACGTGCGGGCGCTTGGGGTTCACAGCGACCTCAGCGTGATTCGTGAGGCGCTGGACGACTTCAACCCGCACATCACCTTCAACCTACTGGAGGAGTTCCACGGCGTCGCGTTGTACGACCAGCACGTAATTAGCTACCTAGAGCTGTTGCAGCGTCCCTACACTGGCTGCAACCCACGCGGCCTGATGCTGAGCCACGACAAAGCGCTCAGCAAGAAGTTGCTGACCTATCACCGTGTGCCGGTGCCGAAGTTCGCGGTCTTCCCGCAAGGGCGCCGAGTGCACCGCCCCAAGTCGCTCGAGTTTCCGTTGATCGTAAAGTCTCTGATCGAACACGCGTCGATGGGCATCTCGCAGGCGTCGGTGGTCCACAACGACGCCAAGTTGCGCGAGCGCGTGGAGTTCATTCATACCAGCATCGGGACCGACGCCATCGTCGAGCAGTATCTAGAGGGGCGCGAGTTGACGGTCTGTGTGATCGGCAACCAGCGGTTGCAGCTCCTGCCCATCTTGGAGTTGGAGTTCAATGCGCTCCCGGAGGGGGCGCCAAGGATTCAGACCGAGCGTATCAAACGCGACATGGCCTATCAGAAGCGGGTCGGCGTGGCGTTGGCAGCGCCGACCGACCTGGGTGAAGAAGTGGAACGGCGGCTGCTGGCGTTGGCGAAGAGGTCGTACAAAACGTTGGGGATGAGTGGCTATGGCCGGATGGACTTTCGCCTGACCGACGACGGACGCCTGTACGTGTTGGAAGCCAACGCGAATGCGGATATCTCCGTGGGCGAAGAACTCGCCGACTCAGCAGAGCTTGCCGGAATCGGCTACGAGGAGCTGCTGCAGAAGGTCATCAACCTAGGACTGAGTTTTCGGCCTCTCTGGAAGCAAGAGTAGGACTGGAGACGCAGCCGGCACCACGCTGGGTTCCAGAGCGATACTGTCAGCAGCGGCGGTCTTAACACCCAGGGTAGCTCTGGCAATCCAAAGGATCGGTGACGACATCGTGGCCGCAGGCGACGGGGCCGGGCAGGCTCACCGACGGCACAGCAAACAAAGCCGTGAGGATCGCGACCGCGTCGGTCAGCGTGTGGATTCCGTCGTCGTTGGCGTCGGCTGCGTCTGCGCAGAGGATCTGCGTCGGTGTCACGAGCGGGAACAAGTGGTTCAGCAACACGACCGCATCAGGGATCGACAACGAGCCGTCGCCGTCGACGTCACCGCGCCGGAAACTGGGGCCTGTGGGTCCCATCACGAGGACGTTGTCGAAAGTACTGACGCCCGGGCCGAGAATGTTGTCCTCACTATTGGTGCCGAGGCGAACCACAAAGCTGCCGCTGCCGGTGAAGGTCATCTGGACGAGGCCAGACTGGCCAGTTGTATCGCTGAGGGTCACGGGGCCACCGATTGCCGACGCGTTCGTGGCTGCATCCCAGACGTCGAAAACACACGCATCGAATCCCGGGTCGTCGGTACTGGTGTAGCTCCAGTCGAAGGAGATCGTCCCGGTTTCCCCGGCGTTCATCGTGAACTGTTGCTCGATCCAGGTGCTGGTGGCCGAGCTCATGTTGTCGTCGCCGCCGGTGATCACAGCGCTCATCGTCGAGTAGTCGACGCAGCCGTTCATGCTTTGGTTCGTGAAAGTCCAGGGGGCACCGGTCGTGTCGGCGAAGTTGCCGTTCAGAATGAGGTTCTGCGCAGCGGCGCCGTGAGGCAGCAGCAAGACGAGCATCAGCATGCATGTGAGGAAGAGCACTTTGTGACGCAGGCACATCAGATCGATCTTTCGTCCAGGCAGGGTGGCGCTCGTGGCAGTTTTCGTCTGTGGCTCCGCTGCCAGGCAGACGACCCCGGCGGACATGTGGTGTGGCTGTTACGGCATCGAGCCCATTGTAGGGCGCGAATCCAGCGGCTTCGACCGCGAGTTTTCTCGATTTCCAGCGGCTTCGGCGTCAGCGACAAGGCCATTCGCAGCGCCGTGTGACCGCGATATTTCGGGCGTCTTGGTGGTAGCGCGGCCGCGGTAGCACGGTACGATAAGCGCGACCAGCGCTCGCCCCCCCGGACCCGGGGAGCACGCGGTCGTTGCATTCAGTCAATCTACGGGACGGTTCAAATGTCGCCGCTGCGGTGGCAGTACTAGGAGTGCTGCACGCGGCACCTCCACGCTCGGGCACCGCGCCCGGTGCTTGGACCGTTCGCATTCTTCTGTGTCGTCCGTTGGTAAAGTGGTGGCCCGCCACACTTTCTGATGAATGTCAGAGGCAGCTTTGGAGAGACCAAAGCGATCTCTGGCGAGCGCCGGAGTGATCTCTGGCGCGAGCCGGAGTGATCTCTGAGAGCTAGGCGAGGAGCCTCGTTCGAATGCCGTCCCGTACCCGACCTATCTGGCTGGCGATCTGCGTCGTCGCCGTGAGTCTATCGATCGCAGGGTCGATCTGGTGGCTGTCTCGTCAGCATACCGAGGTGGTTGAGGCCGATCCGACCCTGTATTTCGCCGATGGCTCGCCGCGGCAACAGCCTGAGTTCGAGCGCATCGCCGAGCGGTTGTTTCGCGCCTCCAATTTCTTCAAAAGGGGGATCACGAAGCAGCTGGGTGTCCAGCGGCAGCAACCGGCGGTCACCGACGAGCAATGGCTCAATCTCACCTACAGCTACGTCGAGAACCTACTCTGGGAGGGGAGCGTCGAGGAGGCGTGCGTCGCAGCCGATGAAATGGTCGCGCGGGCCGAGCGCATGCCTGGCGGCATTGACCGCCGCCCGTTCGTCTTGCGGATGCGTGCCCTCGCCTACTTGCGCAGGGCAGAGGTCGAAAACTGCGTGCGGCGCCATAACCGAGACTGCTGTGTGTTTCCGCTGCAGGGGGGAGGAGTGCACACCGGTGCACCGGAGTTCGTGCGGCAGGCGCGCGCGGACTATCTCCGGCTGATGCAGATCCGGCCGCTCCTGGAAGTTCGGTGGTTGCTAAACCTCACGAACATGGCTTTGGGCAAAGATGTCACGGACCTCGCGCCGCGGCAACGAATCCCATCGGACACGCACGCAACCCCTGGCCGTTTGCGTCGATTCAAGGACGTCGCCGTCGATCTGGGTGTCGACGCGTTCAATCTCGCGGGAGGGTCGATCGCCGACGACTTCGACGGCGATGGTTTGTTGGACATCGTTACATCCTCACTGGGCCCGCGTGAGCCTCTGCGCTTCTTCCGCAACAGTGGTGACGGTACGTTCGAGGATCGGTCGCAGGCGTCTCGGCTCACAGATCAATGGGGCGGTTTGAATGTCGTCAGCACCGACTACGACAACGACGGAGATCTGGATGTCTTCGTACTCAGAGGGGCCTGGCTCTTCGACGCGGGTCGCGTTCGCAACTCGCTCCTGCGAAACGATGGCGACGGCGTGTTCACTGACGTCACTCGGTCGGTTGGGCTTGCTGGTCCAGCTGCACCAACCCAGACGGCGGCTTGGTTCGACTACGACAACGACGGTGATCTCGACCTCTATGTCGGTAACGAGTCCCGGGCCGATCGGACGCTGTTTCCGGAAGAGAAGAAGGGCGACTACCCAAGCCAGCTGTTTCGCAATGACGGCGTCGATGGTTTCGTTGACGTGGCGGCGACAGCTGGCGTAACGAACGATCGTTACTGTAAGGGAGTCGCGGCAGGTGACTTCGACAATGACGGCTTCGTTGATCTGTACGTGTCGAACATCGGGAGAAACCGGCTGTACCGCAACCGCGGCGATGGAACGTTCGTTGATGTTGCAGAACAGCTAGGGGTGACCGAGCCTTCTGTCCGTAGCTTTGCAACGTGGTTCTTCGACTACGACAACGATGGCTGGCTCGATCTGTTCGTCGCTGCATACGATGCCAAGCTACAGCATGTGGCGCTGTCCTATCTCGGGAAGAAGAATCACGCGACACCGCCTGCGCTCTACCGCAACCTAGGCAATGGTACGTTCGAGAATGTCGCCGCACGTGTTGGCTTGGACCGACCGTTTCTGCCGATGGGAGCCAACTTCGGCGATCTCGATGGCGATGGTTGGCTGGACCTCTACTTGGCGACGGGTGATCCGCAGTACGAGAGCTTGATGCCAGATGTCGTGTTGTGCAACGAGGGCGGGAAGCACTTTGTCGATGTCACGACAGCTTCAGGCTTGGGACATCTGCAGAAGGGGCACGGCGTTTCTTTTGCGGATTTCGACAACGACGGCGACCAAGACATCTACCACCAGCTCGGCGGCTTCTATCCAGGCGATCGTTTTCAGAACGCGTTGTTCGTGAACCCCGGGCACGATGCACACTCGCTGAAAATCGTCCTTGTTGGGCGCGATAGTAATCGTCTGGGGTATGGTGCTCGCATCAAAGTAACCTTGGTCACGCCCGAGGGTGAGCGCGTGTTGCACCGCGCGGTGGGCTCGACCAGCAGCTTCGGTGGGTCGACGAACCGCACCGAACTGGGGCTCGGCGACGCACTCTCTATTGGCGCAGTAGAAGTCTACTGGCCGGTGACGAAGCAGACGCAGCGCTTTGACAACGTGTCGCTCGATAGCTGCATTGAGATCGTCGAGGGTGGTGGCCTGCGCGTACTACCGACTCGTCAGTTCTCCCTCTCCGGCTGATCTACGCCCACTTCCGCCGTTTCGACATGACAATCGCTGGACTTTTGACGTCAGCCTGCTTTGATTGAATTCGAAGCGTGCAGCGCTTCAGGGCTCGAATCGAATCGAAAACGCAGCGAAGCGAGAGTGCCGTACTTGCGATGCAGGTCGGTGTGTCTCTCGGCGCATACTTGCGCATGGACTAGGTTGGCAGTCGCGCCTGTGACTCGCCGATCGCCGGGCGGGGGCGCTCGATGTATCTGCGATGGTTGATCCTGTTGTTGGTGATCTCAGCGATCGTCAACGTGATCTTGCTGACGGCGCCGAGCGCAGACCGTGGCGAGTTGAGGTCGCCGTCCAGACATTCCGATTCGTCGCCGGCCGAACCCAAAGCGTCTGGCGAAGCCCGGGAAGCGGCGCGGCTGGCTCCGTCGACGTTTCATACCCCGTCTTCGCAAAGCGTGCGAACCCAACAGCAGTGGTACGAGCAGCTGGTCGCTTTGAGCTTGCGACAGGGCGGTAGTCGCAAGCAAGCAATGCTCCGCGTTGCCGATCAACTCGCCCGCGAGTCGAGCCATCGCGACTGGATCGTGCACGCACTCGCGACAGAAGGTCGCCCCGAACTGCTGGCCGTCCTTGGCGAGCTTTGTGAACTCGGCGCACTGGGCGAGGCCGGGACCAAGTCACCGGCGACGACTCGAGCAGCCTTGCTGCGACTGGTTTCGCCAGAACAGTCGCGACCACGGCGTCGCGCAGCGTGGCTGGCACTGTTCGCTGTCGGTTTGCCGTCACGGGGCGCGCCTGACACGTCGCAAGAAGACGCCATCGTGTCGCTGCTCGAGCAAGAAACCGACGCGGCAGTCATCGCGTTGGTGCTCGAGCGTTTGCGGTGGGCGCAGCGCCTCGACGCTTCTCATTACTTGTGGCTGCGGGGCCTCGTCGAGAGTACGGCCGATTCCGACCTCCAGTCGCAAGCAGCCAGAGGCCTTGCCGGTGCGGGGTACTCGGTTTCGGATCTCATCCGCGCAGCGCAAGGTGCTGACCGCGCGGATTCGCGATTGGCGTGGCTCGATGGCGTGCGCGAAGCGCTGGCGTACGCCATCGGTGCCGCCGCGGTTCCGGATCTTGAAGCGGTGGCAGTGTCGCTGTTGATGCTCGAGTCTCGCACCGACGAGCGGCGCGAGTTGTTGCGGGTCCTATTGCCGGTTCTGGGGGACGGTGCGAGCGCCCGTGTGCTGGCGAGCTACGGGCCCGATGAGCCGGATCAGGAGCTGCGCACGCAGATCGAGGCTTTGGCGACGGCCGCGGCGGCCGGGCGGTTGCTGGGCACCGAACGGTTCCTCGAATTGCTCTACGCGGCACCACAGACTCCCGCGAACCCCCGCTAAGGAGCCCTTACACCGGGTTGCTTCCCATCCCGACGCGACATCGGGCACTCACGTCCTGTATATTGGGGGTTACGCTGGCAGCCCCTGCCGTGCGTGCGGCCGAGTTTCTCCGGTTCCTTGTCACGCGAGGGGCGTCCGCGGCGTCTCCTCTATGGGAAGGAACGACGGACCGCAACCTATGCAACCACCAGAGTCTATGCCGTTGTCAGAGCCCGTACCGTTTGCGGACTCCGTGCAGCAACTCGAGCAGCACCAGGGCTTTGTCCGCGGGCTGGCGCGAACCCTGCTGACGGACGAGAGTCTCGTCGATGAGGTCGTTCAGAGGGCCTATCTCGCCGCCCTCCGATCGCCCCCAGATCAGCCCGGTCGCTTCCGGGGCTGGGTCAGCGTTGTTGTTCGGAACACCGCTCGCACGATCTTGCGCGACGAAGGGCGCCGCGTGGCTCGCGAGAAGCGTGCCGCCCGCACTGAGATGGCGCCAATTGCGCCGGATCCCTGCGAAGTCGCCGAGCTGCGCACATTCTTGGCCGAAGCCGTGTTGGCATTGCGTGAGCCCTATCGCAGCACGGTCACTCTGTACTACTACCAGGAACTCGATTCGGTGCAGATCGGTGCCCTGCAAGGGGTGCCAGCCAACACGGTGCGCGTGCGCTTGCGGCGCGCGCTCGAGCAGTTGCGTGAACGTCTCCAGAGTCACGATGATGATCGGCGCAAGGTTGGCGCCTGCCTGTTGGGACTCGCTGGTATTCCAGGTTTCGGCAGCGCGGCGGCTGCCGCTGTGGCCGACAGCAGCAGCGCGGCAACGACTCCGGCGATGGCAGCTAGGCGTCCGGTTGCTAGCCGCAGCTCGCGAGTTGCGGGGACAGTTGGCATCGCTGTCGTTGCCGCGCTGTTGCTCGTCGGTTTGCCGATGTGGATGGGTGGCGACGATGGGACTCCGCTGCCGGCTGACTTGACGGCGCAACACACAGCGTCGCCGGACTCCGTTGGCGCCGGTAGTACGGCAGCGACCGGGCAGAGCGCTCTCGCTCGCGATGCAGTCGCCGTGCCTGCGACCGCTACTGCGATGGGACAAGCTCGCCCCGCGGCATTGGGACCCGACGTCAGCACTGTGCGTGTCATCGATGCATTGACGCGCCTGCCCGTAGCGTCGGCGCAAGTGTGTTTGAGTCCGCAGGAGCTGTCATCACGTCGGCTATCTCAGGGGCGGCGCGCCGCGGATCTGCTGCTGCAGCCTTTTTGCGAAGGCGAGCTTCGACGGGTATCGAAGGATGGCGAGATTCTCGTGGCAGCGCAGCAGCTCGCGCGCGAGCGACTGCTCGTGAGGGCGCCCGGATACCGCGAGCATCGCGAACTCGCACGTTTTCGAGCATTTGATTCTGTATACACGGTAGCGCTCGAGCCGGCGCCGCGCGTCGTTGTTCAGGTGCAGCGCGACCAAGAGGTCGCGGCCGTTGACACCGTCGTGCAGGTCCACGGGTCGCACGGACTCCACTCGACAGGAGTCGTCGATGAACGTGGGGAATGGTCCTTCGCTTGGGACGAAGGAGACTTTCTGGTGCAAGCGCAGGCGCCAGGCTGCGCCGATGTCCGCGCGTTGGCGACGGCGCCCGTGACGCGCGTGCGTCTACCACTGGGGGCGTCGGGGATTGGGCGCGTCGTTGCCGCCGACGGCATCGGCATTGCGGGAGCCGAGCTCGAGTTTCGTTGGTCTCTCTGGGCTGGAACGCCCTGGAAGACCATGAGCGCTGCCGATGGTTCCTTCGTGACCCCGAATCTTCCGAACGCCGGAAAGCTGTCGGTGACGGCGACGCACCCCGAGTACGAGTCCCGTGCGCGTGAGGTGACGCTGCCTTGGGGTGGGGACAACGAACTGACACTGGCCCGCGGCGGCACTGTCGCGGGGCGCATCGTCGGGCCACGCGGTCGGCCAGCGGTTGGCGTTCATGTGCGCTTGCTCCCAGGCGGACGCTTTCGTGCACGCAATCTGCATGCAGCGGAGACCGGCTTCGACGGTACTTTTCGCCTGACAGGTGTTGCCCCGGGGAAGTACGCGCTGGGTGTCTGTCACGACGAGTTCTGGCTCGAGGAGCAGTCGGTGACGGTTGCCGTGGATCGACCGTTGCAGCTGTCGCTGCAGCTGCGCTATGGGCAATCCATGCACGGATGGGTGATGACTCCCGAGGGCGCGCCGGCGGTAGCTGTCAGGCTGCGGCTGGGGCGCATCTGCGGCGATGAACTGTGGGGCAGTACGACGGTGACCGATCAGGCCGGGCGTTTCTCGTTCGCGAACGCTCCTTTGGCCCCGTATCCCGTACGGGCCGCCGTGCGAGACATCGCTTGGAGTGCGCTGTACGGCGCGGACAAGACTCTTCCAAGTCACGGCTTGGTGCTGCGCGTCGAGGGACCGGACCAACTGGTCTCTTGCGATGGCGTCGCGGTACCGAGTCACGGTCTCCTCGGATCGAGAAACACTTGCCCCGCGCCCTTGAGGGCCGAGCCCCTCCAGCTAACGGTCGCGCCAGGAGAACCGCGGGAACGACTGCAGGTGCGCTTGTCAGACGTCGACGGCGTGCCGGTACGCACCGTCACGAACTTGCTGTTGTTTCCACCGGAGGACCCGCTCGCGGGAGCCGTCGGTGTTTTCGCTGGTTCCGATGGCCAACCGCTCAACTTGAGTGATCGAAGCGCACTCGACGGTTGGTGCGCGGTCTTCGCGACTCGGACGCACGCCTATGGGTTCGCTGCGTTCGCGAAGAAGCCCTATGAACAGCTACACGTCGTGTTGCAGGAACGTCGTGAGAGAGCTCTGCAGCTGCTCGCGGCTGACGACGCAGTGCTCGCGGAAGTGCCCGTCTTCGCTGCGCCGGCGGCGTGGGCAGAGGAGCAACTCGAACCGCCGGTTGCGCTGTATCTCGGTGTGACTGACCGCGCAGGCTCGCTCACGGTGGAGTTTCTGCCGGGCGGGAGCTACTTTCTGTACCGTGCGGCCAGCGCCCCTGCGAAGCTGCGCTCTGGGCACAGTTGTTTGGCGACAACGGAACTGCAGTTCCTGCGCCGCATAGACGTGGATTCGCGGCAGTTGGGAGTTACGGTCCGCGTCGCTGACAACTAGGGCAGCTGAGAACTAGGAAGTGCCGACGAATCGGATTCTTTGAAATTGTTGTCACGCCGGTGCTGCCTGTGGTGTCGGCAAGGAGGGGGGGCGTGGGCTACACGCCCTGGAGCGCCGATATGGTCGGTGCGGGCACTGGTGGGCTCACCTATAATACCGTCTCATGGAACGCTGGCAGATCGAACTCGCTCTTGCGGCGAGGTATTCGACTGCGCGGGCAGCAGCAACAACGCGAGGAGGTTGCTTGAAGAATTTCCAACACCACAACTCGACCCGTGCCGGCACGTTGGCGATCGTCCCTGTTGGACTCGGCTCAGCCTTGATCGGTGCCGTGTTGATCGGCTCACTTCTGGTTGGCGTGGGACAAGCGTCAGCGACCGACATGGCGTTCACGACCGACACGATCTCGGTAGTAAATCCGGTCGCGGTCCTTGCAGCTGACTTCGACAACGACGGCTACAACGATCTCGCAGTGGCCAGCACGGCGAGCAACTCGATCCGTCTCTTTCTATCGAACGGCAACGCCCCGTCGACTTGGTGGCAAAACACGTACGCGAGCCCATCGCCGTGGGCGCTTGCGATCGGCGACTTCAACGGCGACGGTCGCAAAGATCTGGTTGCGAGCAATCTATTGCACGGCAACCTGACGCTGCTTCTTGGGGCGGTCTTTCCCAATCCGATTACGGGTCCCTTCGTGAGCCCGGTCACGGTCAATCTGCCGAGCGGGAGCAGCCACCCCTCAGACATCGAAGTCGGCGACCTGAATGCCGACGGCTTCGATGACGTCGTCGTCGTCAACCGCATGAGTCAGACAGTGGCGGTCCTCTTCGGCGACGGACAGGGTGCATTTCCTAGTCATGCGATCTTGCCGCAACCGACCTTCCCAGCTGCGGTGGCGGTAGGAGATTTCACCGGCGATGGCCATGACGACCTTTTCGTGACAAACACCCACGACAGCAACTTCCGAATCATCCATGGCAACGGTGTCGGCGCGTTCCCGACGACGTCCACGTTCGCTCTGGGGGTCGATGACACGATCTGGTCGGTGACCTGCAAGGACGTGAACGGTGACCTAGCTCCCGACATCATCGCGCCGTGTCGGCAGGTCGGCGCCGTAGCGATCTTGATCAATACTCCGGGGGTCGCGCCATACTTCTGGGCGCAGACCGTCGTGGCCGGTTCGCAACCAGCTGAATCGACGGCTACGTTCCTGGATGCAGACTCGAATCTTGATCTAGTGACCGTGAACTCGATCAGCGACAACGTGTCCCTGCGCTTTGGCACGAGTCCGGGGAACTTCGAGGTGACCCAGACCCTGCTGCCCGCGGGCCAGCATTGTGTGTCGTTGAGCTGCACCGATCTCGATGGCGACGGTCGCACCGACATCGCCGTCGCCAATCAGAACGGCGGAACGGTCACGCTGTTCTTCAATGCCAACGAGCCGTTCTTGCGCGGTGACGTCAATATCGACGGTCACATCGATATTGGCGACGTCGTGCGCCTACTGCAGTACTTGTTCCAGCTACCCGATCCACTTTCGTGTGCCGACAGTGCAGATGTCGATGACAGCGGGATTCTCGATCTCGGGGATGTCGTGCTGTTGTTGAATCAACTCTTCAGTACTGCTACTGCGGCCTCGACGATGGCTTCGGATTGTGGCGAAGACGTGGGCGCAGATAGCCTCGCACCCTGTAGCTACGATGTTGCGTGCCCATGATCGCACGAAGAGATCGTGGCAGGATCTTACGAATCGAAGTTGAAGAGACCGAGTCAAAGAAGGCCTGGGAAGGAACAGCGTTGTCACGCTGCATGCTTCGACGGAGTCTTTCCAGTAAGGACGACGGAAGTACTCATCTCAGGGCTTTGGAAGGAGCCAGTATGTCGCACAAGAAAAAGGGCCGGGCGCGTTTCGGTTTGGCCTTGGCAGCGTTGGCGCTCGTAGTCGCGCCAACCTTGACTCGGTTGGCACCAGCGTCGGATTTCATCCGCGCTGATTCCAATCAAGACCTCGAACTCAACATCGTGGACGCGGTGTTCACCCTGAACTACCTAACGGGTTCCGGCTCCATGCCGTGCCTGGATGCTGGGGATGCGAACGATGACGGTGCCGTCGACATCGTCGATGCCGTCTTGACGCTGCACATCCTCTTTGCGGGCACTGCACTGCCGCAGGCGCCTTGGCCGAACTGCGGTGCGGACCCCACAGCCGACTCACTGGACTGTGCGTCGCCGATCTGCCCATAGAGCTAGAACAGGAAGGAACACGCAATGAAACGAATGCACTCGATCTTCTGCTGCTGTACAGCGGTTCTGGCCCTGCTGCTCGGCACGAACGCCGGCGCGCAGAACCCCAACTATGGACTGACCGCGACCAACGCAACGAGCGTCGCTCCCGGTGAGGCCGATGTCAGTATTCTTCTCGACAACCTCGGTGGCTTCATCGAGGCATGGTCATTCTCGGTCTGTCACGACAACTCAGTCATGACACCTGTGCACGTAACGACCGGCGCCGACCTGAATGCGGCGCTGTCCGATACGCCAGACTTCTTGCACATGGCCTGTGGTGCTGACGGCGTCCAGGTGTTGACGATCATCGACTTGATCCCCAATCCAGGCTCTGGGCTGGGACCGGCGACCGGCTTTGAGTTGCTGAAGGTCACCTACAACACACATGGGCCCGCAGGCACCACGGCACCTGTCGATGTCTGCGAGACGGTGGGTACGCCGCCGACGGTTGCGCGCGTTGTCGTGAATGCCCAAGGCTTCACCCCGGTACTGACGTCGGGCACCGTGACGATTGGCGTCAGCAATCCGAACGCACCGGGCAACTGCTCTCAGAGCGTGGGCACACCCAGTGGCGGTGGTGGCGGTGGTGGCGGTGGCGGTGGCGGTGGTGGCCCGACGGGCCCCGTGTTCACTGGTGTGAGTGGCAACCCCGATCCGACTGCGCAGACGCCTCCAAACTCGGACTTCGTCTTCGCCGTGGCGGATCAGTTTGCGTCTTTCGACGAACTGACGGGGATTGGAACGTTCGCGGTGATCCCGACGTTTTGGGAAGACACAACGAATACACCAGGTTTGACGCAGGGCGTGTCGATGGCTTTGACCCACGATCCGACGCTGTTGGAGATCGTCGATGTCGGAACTGTAGCGCCGCTGTCAGGGATCAATGGCGGCGCGGGCCCAGATTTCTTCTCGGCGAAGATCTTCACGGACGGGTTCGCGGGCGGCATCGTCTACAACTTCCTCGGAGCCACCAGTGCATTGATCCCGATGGGGTCACCGACACCGCTGATTCAGCTGACCTACGACACGATACCGACCGCGTTCCAAGGTGTCATGACGGACGTGACGACGACGATCGATTGGATCCCGGTTGGGGACGGTCCGCTGGTCGAGAACGCGATGGTCGTCAATGGCGACGCGAAGGCGCCGACCCTCGATCCAGGCATTGTTACATTGATGCCATCGTCGACGGCTCCGAACCCTTTCACCCGCGGCGACGCCAACGGTGACGCGACCACGAATATCTCCGACCCCATCTATCTACTCGAGTATCTGTTCGCCGTACCGCCGACGTCACCCCCGGAGTGCCTGCAAGCGGGCGACGCCAATGGCGACGATGCGCTGAACGTCGCGGATCCGGTCTATATTCTTCAGTACCTGTTTGCCGGTGGACCCCCGCCGGCCGGCGGCGCGCAGTTCTGTCTGATCTCGCTGCCGCTCAACCTGGGTTGCAACAGCTATCCGTGCCCGTGAGAGGCTGAGCTGCTTGCCCTAGCGAGTGAGTGCATCCCCGGGGTTTCGTATGTCCCGGGGATCGATCTCTGTCGCAGGGGCGACTCCACCGGAACGCGGACCGGTCGCGTAGGAGCAGGAGAGGAGAGTCACGAGGCGGCTCTCGTCTGTTGCTCCTACGCTTCTCACATCTGCCGCCACTCTCTCAGCTACTCGCGCTCGGCGGCACTCTCAATGTCTGCGATGTAGCAGCCCACCCCTTTGGTCCGTTTCGGATCGATCGTTCGACCGGCGAGGGCGGCCTCGATGGCATCTCTGGCGTCGTGCTGCGAGGCTTCCGCGCGCGCCTTCCCGAAGTCGTCGTAACGATCGTCGATGCGACCGCAGTACAACAAGTTCGGACCCGCGCCGAACAGCGCCAGCTCTGGCGTCACGAGAGCCCCCGCGACCCCGACTAGATCATGATACGAGTCGCGCAGCGCCGGCATCGTGTAGCCGTAGTCGGTACGGTGCGTGCGGATCTCGGTCGCGGTCAGGGCCGGATCGACATACACGAGATAGAAGTCGACGCCCCGCTTGCTGAAGTCAGCGTGAATCCGCATCAGCTCGGGCGCATAACGGTTCGCGACCGGGCAATCGGTGTGGGTGAAAATGAAGGCTGCGAGCCGATTGCTGTCGCGTTCGGGAAGCGGGCTCAGAGGGTTCCCCGCAAGATCGGTGACGCGCAGTGGAGCCTCTGTCGCTGCGGTTGCCGTCGTGGCGGTTGTTGCTTGCGCCTTGGCGGCGCCGTTGCCGGATGGCGGGTGGGTCGCTGAATGCGGCGGCGCCGCCGGCTGAGAGCATCCAATCGACACCGCGACGGCGGCGAGGCCGCTCCAGCGCCACCAGCTGCGCCAGCCACTGAACACGCCGTGAGTCCCTCGTTGGTGCTGCAACTGAGCCTCCTGTGGGTATTTGTGGTCTGGGTTGCCAAGCGATTGTCCGGGATCGGCTGCCCCAATGGAAGGCGCCAGCGGGCGTTTCAGTGCTCCGAGAGCGCTCCAGCGGCTCTGAATCGACTTCTGCGCTTGCACGCGGCAGGCCGGGCCTTACCCTTGGAGCCATCGCTTCTGCTAAATGCACGTATCTTGGGTGACTGCTCGCCCCAGGCAGTGGGTTCCTGGGCGATCAGAAGGGTCTCGAGGGGGAGTCGGAGCGCTAGGCCCAGACGAGGCCCAGAGACCAAAAGGCAACGGCGTTCTCCGCGGACGTCTAGTATCAGGGGAGATCCAAATGCGTCGAATCTTCTGTTCGTGGTTCATGGCAGCTGTGCTCACAGGCGGTCTGGCGTCAGCCCAGATCGTCGACCCAGTGCCACACTACGAGGTGCCGCTGGCGATCGACAGCGGGTGGGTGACCAGCCAATCGACGACTCGGGGCGTGATCTACTCCACGTACGTCGATGTGCCAGGCGCCGCGTGGCTGCAGCTACGTTTCGATGACGTTGTTCTCGGCCAATGCCCGCAGGGGGGGCGGCCTACGGAGCTTCGCATTACGTCGCTCCTCGATGGTGCCGAACAACGGATGCAGGCTCACCACGTGCGGCAATGGCAGAAGTCGACAGCCTACTTCAACGGGGACTCACTCCTCGTCGAGTTGGTCGCCGATCCATGTGCGACGGAGTCGCGCCTCGACTTTGAGGTCGCCATTCGCGATGGCTACAGTTTCAATCCGACCAACTCGATTTGTTTCGCAACCGATGATCGGTTGCCGTCGACCGATGAGCGAGTGGCGCGCGTGCTTCCCGTCACTTGCACGGTGTGGCTGATCAGCGACGTCAATCACTGTTTTCTAACCGCAGGTCACTGTGCTCCACCGTCGTCGATGAACGTGGTCGAGTTCAATACGCCGTTGTCTTCGAGTACCGGGGCGATTCAGCACCCGCCGCCAGAGGATCAGTACGCGGTCGACGACTCGTCGATTCAACGGGGGGCCAACGGCATCGGTGCCGATTGGGGCTACTTCGGTTGCTTCCCGAACACCAATACCGGTCTCACGCCGTTCCAGGCGCAGGGGAGGTCGTTCGACTTGATCCCCCCTCCACCGGTCTCTGGTCAGCTAATTCAGATCACGGGCTACGGGAGTACCGGGTCGACGGTGCCCGCCCCGTACGACAATGCGCAAAAGTCACATGAAGGGCCCTATCTGCAGGCCGGCAACAACGTGCGGTATCAAACCGATACGACTGGTGGCAACTCCGGATCGCCCGTCATTCTGAATGGGACCAACTTCGCGATTGGGATCCACACGCACGCCGGCTGTAACTCATCCGGCGGCGGCAACAACGGCACCGGTAGCCAGTTCGGACCGCTCCAGACGGCGCTCGCCAATCCCCTCGGAGTATGTGTACCGGTGGCTCCGTTCTCGATCTCTGTCGTCGGTGGGCTCCCGGACGTCGTCGATCCTGCCGGCGTGACCCTCTCGTTGACGACAGCAGGGACGACGCCGGCGACGGGGACGATGAGGATGTGGCTCGACTCCGGCAGCGGCTTTTTCAGTTCGTTCCTGGTGACGGAGACTTCGCCGACTACCTTCGACGCGACGATTCCGACCCATCTCTGCGGTTCGATCTTGCGCTACTACTTCAGTGGCGAAACGGCAAGCGGTCAGGTCATCTACGAACCCAGCGCCGGGCCGTTTGCAGCACAGGTCGCTTTGGTAGGCACGTCCTTGACCGGCGTGTTCGACGATGACTTCGAGACGGACCAGGGGTGGACGGTCACCGGCAACGCGACGACAGGTAGCTGGGAGCGCGGTCTGCCGATCGGCGGTGGCGACCTCGGTGATCCAGCCACGGATGCCGACGGCAGTGGCCAGTGCTTCGTTACGGGCAACACCGACGGCGACTTCGACGTCGACGGAGGTGAGACGATTCTGACCTCCCCGATGCTGTCGACGACGAACGATTCCGTGCTTTCCTACTATCGTTGGTTCAACAACGGAGCGAGCCCCGAAGACGAGCTACGGGTCGAGGTCACAGCAGACGGCGGTGGTCAATGGACGGTGATCGATGCCGTCGTGCCACCCACGATCGAAGCCTTTGGGCAGTGGTATCTCCGCAGCATTCGCCTGTCGCAGCACATTGCACCCACGACGCAGTTTCAGGTGCGTTTCGTGGTCAGCGACACGGCCACCGAGCATGTTGTCGAAGCGGCTGTCGATGGTGTACGCCTCGACGATGTCCCGTGCGGCGTCGGCCCGAACTTCCTGCGGGGCGACGTCAACGACGATGGCGCCGTCAACATTGGTGATCCGGTGGCTCTCTTGGGCTTTCTCTTCAGCAGTCAGGCGATTCCGTGCGAGTTGGCTGCTGACGCCAACGACGACGAAGGCGTCAACGTCGCTGACGCGGTCTTCGAGCTGTCGGTGTTGTTCGGCGCGTCAGGAGAGCAGCTACCGCCGCCGGTAGTGGCATGCGGACAAGACCCGACGTTGGGCGCGCTGCCGTGCGGTACGTTGATGCAATGTCCCTAGGCGAGTCTCGGTCGCCGCTTGGGAGGCCGAACTAGCAAGACAAAGAGGCGGAACAGAGCATTTCTGTTCCGCCTCTTTTTTTGTTGCCCCGTGAAACTATGCTGCGCGACTAACTGCGGCAGCAGGACCAGACTTACGCACGGGCAGTGGCAAGACCATTCGAGTTTCGCGTCGATACTGCCGATAGACGTCGCCGAAGTGGGCGATCAAGTCACGTTCTTCGAAGACGATTGCGATGAAGATGTATGCACTCAACCCGACTGCAAATAGCATTTGCCCTGCGGTCATCACCGGAGTGCCCCAGAACGCCAACAACCAGCCAAGGTAGAGCGGGTGACGGATCTTCTTGTAAAGACCTGGCGTCTTGAACGGGTGATGCGTGTACTCGCGTCCTCGTAGGTGCAGATAGACCTGGCGCAGTCCAAAAAGATCGAAGTGATCGATCAAGAAGCTCGAGCAAAGAACGACCAGGAAGCCAGAGATGCCGACGGCCTTCAGCGCCCAGAACAGAGCTGGGCTGTCGACACTCCATAGCGTCGCCGGCAGCGGCTGCCAGAAAGCGAAGAGCGCGAGCAACGCGACGCTCGACAGCAGCACATAGGTTGCGCGCTCCACGACCGTCGGCACCAAGCGGGTCCAAACCCTCTTGAAGCCTGGTCGAGCCATCACGCTGTGTTGGATACCGAACAAGGCGATCAACCCAAGATTGATCAACAGCGCGGTGCCAACAGATCCGGCTGTTCCAGAGCTGATAGACTTTGGTACGACGAGGTCGGTTACGAAGCCGATCGTGTAAAGGAATGTCACGAAGAAGATCGAGTAGCAGGCAATGCCATACAGGAAAGCGAGTGCGCGAGACATGAAGGCGTCCTTTCGTTGGTTGTTGGCTGGAGCCGCGACTTACGCGACGGCGCGTGCTCAAGGGGGGAAACACGGTGGCTCCGTGGGCGCGCAACGTTTCTAGGCGGAACTCTGTAACTCGTTTCTGTTACTCCTCTTGTCTCTGGCGGTGGGGTCCGGCATGATCGGGGCATCTCACGAAGACAGGACGTGGACATTGCCGAGAAGAGCCTCGAACCGCGAGCGCCTGCAACGGATGGCTCTCGAAGCGGAGCTGACTGCAGCCGAGAAGGCCGACAAGCCTGCGGCGCCAAAGAAGCGAGCGACGAAGAAGAGTGAGTCCGCACCGTCACGGCCGGGGCTCAAGTTGGTCTGGAAGGTTTTCGACGCCCGCTCCAAGGTCGTCGCGGCGTTCCCGTTTCCCCTCAAAGAGAAGGCGGAGCGCAAGGCTGCCGATCTGTGTGAAGAGACGGGGCAGGCCTATACCGTCCGGGGCGTGAAGGTGCCCTTGGACGAGGTCGTCTAGTTGCCGGGGCCCGCGCACGACCCTGTCCCGCCGCAGCTGCCGCAGCAGATTCTAGCTCTCATCGATGAAGCCGAAGATCGCATTCGCGAACACCTCCGACGTACGAAGGGACGCCGCCGCGGCTTCGTTGCCAGCGACTTCGTGGCCGTGTACCAAGCGCTCCGTCACGTGGTCGATTCCCACCAAGCTTCGGGCGATCGCTTTTGTGAGTGGGGGAGTGGTTTCGGAGTCGTAGCGTTGCTGGCGCACGCATTGGGCTTCCACAGTAGCGGCATCGAGATCCAAGAGGAACTGGTCGAGCAGGCCGAGCAGCTGGCGCACGACTTCGAGATGGAGGTCGACTATGTCGTGGGGTCCTTCGTACCGGTAGCGGCACGTTCGCTCGTCGAAGAGCATGGCTACACTTGGTCCGATCCCGGCGATCGTTGTGGCTACGAGGAACTCGACGCAGAGCCGGAAGACTTCGATCTGTTCTTCGCGTATCCATGGCCTGGAGAAGAGGACGTCTTCGACGCGCTCTTCGCCCAGTGCGCTGCCACCGGGACGCTGCTCCTGACCTACAACGGAGTGTCTGGGGTGCGGCTGCAGCGCAAGCTCGAAGACGGCTCGGTGGCAGAGCTCGATCTGGCGACTTAGTCCTCGGTCTTCGCCGCGGTAAGGCTATTCGGGGGTGCCGCTGGCACGTCGGTCCGCCGCCAAGAGCTGCTGCAGCTGCAGCGTGTGGCGGATCGGGTGCATGACCGCGTGCTCCAGCATGGCATCGATGCAGTAGGGTACTCCCCAAGAGGACTCGAATGTCGCGCGATCACACTGTTCGTGCGACAACGTCTTGAGAGGTTCGCGCCAGCGTTCGATCAGGTGGCGCGTGTACTCGTCTGCTGCAGCGGCGATGTTGTCGGCGTCCGGCGTCGGCGTGATGCCGGGGTCCGGCAACCCAAGTTTCTCACAAGTCCAAACGAGGTAGCCCCTGGCGGCACCCAATACGTGACGCAGCAGGGTCTGGGCGCTGGCGTAGTCGGGGTCCGAGGTCGCGGGCAGCGCGCACCCTGCAGCCACGAACTGGCGCCATACCAGCAAGAACTCAGAGAGGTAGCGCTCGTGCAGAGTCACCAGAGCACGGGCGCCGCCATGCACATACTCCGTGGGCCGGGCGTCGCTGGGTAGTTCTTCGGTTGCCACTGCGCGCGCTTCTAGGGACAGGCTGAGGTGACGCAGTCGAACGTGTCCGTCGTTGGGTCCGTGCCGCACGACGGAAACGGGGAAAACGGCTCCGGACCCGAGCTGAAGCCCCAGTTGAAGATGAAGATCGGGTCTTGCAGCGTGTGGGAGCCGTCGTCGTTTACGTCTCCAGCATCGAAGCAGTCGAGAGGGCCGGCGTTGAAGAGGTAGGCCAACATCCAGATGCCATCGGCGATCGCTGCGAGGGCACCGCTGCCATCGGTATCGCCGCGCACGAACTGTGGCCCAAGAACGGTGAGCTCGATCGCACCGTCGACCAGTGCTGGTGCGTGTCCGATGCCATTGACGACGATCTCGTTGGCGACCGGTGGGCTGCCGAGACCGGGGTGCCACGTCAGTGGTACGACCTCACCGTCCGTGTCGCCGACGAGAGCGGACGGTACGGTTGCATATGCGACGACGGCCGTCTCCTTGGGAATGTCGTAGATACACGTGACTGTGCCGAAGAAGCTGTAGACGGCGCCGATGGAGATCCCGTTTGGGTACATCTGGGCCGCCCAGAAGTCGGGACCGGTTCCACCGTTGAACGTGGCGACGTAGGCGCCGTGGTTGATCGCCGTAGCCGTCAAGTACGCGGGGTCGTGCGCCAACGAGAACGACCAGCCCACGACTTGACTCGGCGTCGTAGTAGCCGTGGTCTCGAGGAACTCGATACTGACGGTCGTATTGCCGTTGCCGTTCGCCGGGTCGTAAAGGATCTCCGACGTCCCACACATGTAGTTGAAGGTCGGATTCGAAGGCGCTTGCGCAGCGGCCGGAGCGCAGCACAGCAGTGCAAGAAACAGGCTCGAGAGCAGGTGGCGCATCAGAATCTCCTTCAGCGTCGAGGGATGGACGATAGGAACCCCCACAAGGATATCTTCCGGCCCGCCCACCGCAAGGTCCACGTCGCTGAAGACACGCCGGCGGCAGTGGTTGTGACAAGAGAAAACCCGCCGCCTTCTTCACGAAGACAGCGGGTTTTCTTGTAGTTACGCGCCCCGGAGTGGGGAGCGGGTGAAGCTAGAGCGTGTTCACGTTCTCGGCGCGCGGGCCCTTCGGGCCGTCACCCATCGTGAACTCAACGCTATCCCCCTCGCGGAGGTCGTCGAAGCTCGCGTTGGCGAGAGCCGAACTGTGGAAAAACACGTCCTGACCGTCGCTCTGGATGAATCCGAAGCCTTTGTCCGATACTAGCTTCTTGATCGTACCCTGCGGCATTACTGACCTTCTTTCACTTCCAAGAAAGGCGTCCGCCAATCGGACCCCTCTTATCTTCTCACTATAGAGCGGTGCCCCGACTAGCCGTCGAGTCGAACCACGTTCTCCGCCGCCGGTCCGCGCTGACCTTCGACGACCTCAAACTGAACGCGCTCGCCGTCGACGAGCTTCTTGAAACCTTCACCCTGGATGGCGCTGTGGTGCACGAAGCAGTCCTTGCCTCCACCTTCGGGAGTGAGGAAGCCGTAGCCCTTCTCCTCATCGAACCACTTGACGGTACCTACGATAGACAATGCCTGTCTCCTTCTGCTTGGGTCGTCATCAGAATCGGGCACTGCCACTGCAATTCGTTGCGTGTACTGCTACCGAACTTCTTTTGCTGACCGACTGCGTGTGCGCGGACCAAGAGCCCCCGCGCTGGGCGTAACACGAAACGCGAAGTGCGTTCCTCAATGGTAAACAGTTGAATCTTCGAAACAGGGAGGGTGTGGCCTGAAGCGTCTTGCGCTGTAGCAACGAAGGGATCGGCAGCACGAGTTGCCTCGTGCCATCGTCCGTGCCTGCGTCCGGTTGTCAGCCGGTGCGGTCGGGTGTTATCGCGCTCACTACTGCGTGCTTCGGGTCGCGGAGACGTGGTCTCGTTGTCAGAAGGCTCGAGCCAAGGAGCGTAGTGCTGGAACTGCGTCAGGGCGTCACTTTGTACTGCTGAAGAACTTCGATCCTACGAGCGCTCGCGACTGCGAAAGTTCATAGGCGTAACGGACTCAATGCCGCGAGGTTATAGCATGTCGATAGGCGCCATCAACGATTAATCCTCGTACTTTGAAGGGCTGCTGCGGCGGGGCAGTGGGTTGTAAGTAGCTTTCTTTTCTTCGGTTAACTCGCGTCTGGTAGCGCCTATGCGCCTCGCATGGAGGAATCTCCCGACATTCGGATGGCGCTGTTACGGCGATTCTGGACCGTTTGGCGGTACTTGGCACCTTCATCAGGTCGGCATGCAGGCTTCGTGATCGACGCAATCGAGCACGCCGTGGGTTGGATCGATGCCGCAGCTCCCGTACGGCGACGGCAGAGGCGTTGCCGGCCCGAAGAGCGCGTTCAAAAGGCGCACTGCATCGCTAATGTTCAACGCGTCGTCATCGTTGGCGTCGCAGGCGTCCTGGCAGCCAACCATCGCTGGCGGGGCGCCCGGTGGCGGAAAGAGACTCGCCAGCAGAAACACTGCATCGGCGATGTTCGTCGTGCCGTCGGCGTTGCAGTCGCCGCGGTCGAAGATCGGCGCAGTCGCAACCGTGACGTAGTGGAAGCCCAGATCCGCGATTCCCGCATCGACGACTCCGTCGGTACGCGTCGTTCCGGGCGGCACTGGCGACTGCGGGTCACCGGCGTCGACGGCTGGGCTCGTGCTCCCTTGTCCAGCGCTGCTTTGGCTCAGCAGGAACTCGCCTGGGAACCCGAAGATGAACAGCGGATCGCTGGCCAGGTTGCCGACCCCTGTGTAGCCGCCTTCGACGAGCGTGTAGGTCACCGCACCGAGCGTATCGATCTGCGGCGCCGTCGACGCGAGGTTTCCCCACACGATCGTGTTCTTCACGGTAACGTTCGTGGTGGGTGCCAAGATGCCGCCACCATTCGTAGGACCGAACGTTGTCGGGCATTCGTTCTCGGCGATCGTGCACCCAAGAATCTCGCCCTGAGCGCTGGCCGTGAAGTAGACGCCACCCCCTGGCCCGGGGTTCAAACCCGCAATCGTCACGAACCCGATCGCGAGGTTGTTGGTGACGCGGTTGTTGACCAACGAGGCGCCGCCCCCGTCGATCTGAATGCCGCCGCCGCTGCCGCCGGAATTGTCGCGGACGATGTTGTTGATAATGTCGGCGTCGACGGGTTGGTAGCAAAAGATGCCGCCGCCAGCGTTCTCGGCGAGATTGTCGTAGATCTCGTTGAAGGAGATCGTCGGTGCGCCCTGGTAGCTGTAGATCCCTCCGCCGATACCGCACCCCGAGTCGACGACTTGGCACTGAAACAGGTTGCTGTGGATTGCGTTTTCGGTCACGAGCGCGAACGAGTTGTCGAGGTAGACGCCAGCGCCGAGAAACTCGCCGACATTGTTCTTGATGACGTTGCCGCGGATCGTCGGAGAAGCGCCGACGCAGCGGACCCCAGCTCCACCGGTGGACAAACCACCGCTGATCCTCCCGTGTTGAATCGTGAACCCCTCGAGCACCGCCGCTGGCCCTTCCCCGGTAATGAACTGTACGACCGGGCCGGACAGGCTACCGTCGACGATCGTTACGGTAGGGCCGCCGCTGCTTCGAACTGTGATGTCCTTCCCCAAGAAGTTCAGGTTTTCTGCGTAGGTACCAGGCGCAACGACGATCGTGTCTCCGGACGCGGCGGCGACGATCGCGCCCTGGATCGTTGCCTGTCCCGCGGGCACTTGGATCGTTGCCGTATAGCCGAGGTTGCAGCCGAGGACGATGACGAGAGCAAGTCTTGCGGGAGTCGCGTGCGTGAGCATGAGAGTCTCCTGTTCGAGTGGTTGGCCGTTATCTCGAACGATACGCGAGCGCTCTTGTGACGCGCAAATGCAGGGGGACGCCATCGCGGCGCCGCTAGTCGCGCGGCGGCAACGCGTCCGGCGTGATCCGCTGTACCTTGACGCCGCGGGCACCGAGGGCGGCAGCCTGGCGTTGCAGCCGGCTGATCGCGGCGGCTCCTTCTGGGTCTGAACTCGCACTCGGATCGTGCTCGCTCCGGCGCCAGGCGCGATGGTGGCATCGCGCGAGCTCCTCCGCCAACGCCCGTTGCTTCGCGTCGAGCGGTATCTGCGGATCCTCTCGGGTCCAGGTCACCGTGACCAAGTCGCCGTTGCCAAACCGCAGCACACAATCGCTTCCCCAAGTTCGAAAACGCTCGAGCTCCGAGAGGTCGGCTGGCGCCAACGCGACGCCGTGGTCGACTGCGTTTGGAGCTGAGGCCGGAGCTGAGGCCGGAGCTGAGGCCGGAGCTGAGGCCGGAGCTGAGGCCGGAGTTGCGGCTACGGCTGTGGCGCCCGGCGGTGTCGTCGGTTGCACCGAACCGCGCGAAACGTCCACAGCGCGTAGTCGCGGAGCCGCGTCCGTGCTCACGGACCGATCGTCCGTGAGCACGAGAACGCTCCAGGCAACCACTAGGATGCATGCGCCCGCGAGCGCCGCCTTGCGGCCTAGTACCACGTCCACCTCCGCAGGCGCAGTCGGGTCTTGCCCATGTTCTGACCATCAGCGATGACGTCGAGAGACAATCGCCGAGGCGGCGACTGTCCGAATTGTGCGTTGATTGCGCTGATCAGTTCGGCCCGGCTGAAGCGTGCGAAGATCCGCCCGTAGCAGGGGAGCGACCAGCCGTCGAGTGCCGTGACGACGAAGCCACCCGGGTAGGACAGCTGCACGGTGTGGTCTGAGATCGGTGCGAGCAGGTTCACCGACGAACCCTTGATCGAAAGCCACACCGAGCCGCCGCCGCAGCTGCCAACATGAAGTCGGTTGGGCAGTAGCCGGAAACGGAGGTTGTCGACGATCACCGTGACCGTTTCGATGTGCTCGTTGCCTGCTAGATCGGTGACGATGCAAACCAGGGCGAGGGGACCATCGAGTACCGTACGTGAGTCTACCGGCAGCGACAGCGTGCCAGTCGTCGAGCTACTGAGAAACGTCGACGCTGCAAACACCTCTACCGAAGCGATGCCAGCGCCGTTGTCCGTTGCCTCGATATGGACCAGGAAGTCGCCCCGCACGCGTTGGCCGTCGGCTGGGCACGCAAACACCTTCTCTGGAGCCGTGTTGTCGATGACCGTGACAACACCGACAGCTGCAGCACTATTGCCGGCAGCATCGAATGCTGTCGCCTCCAACGCCAATGCACCGTCTGGCAGGGTCGTCGTATCGAACTGAGCTGCGATCGCACCGGTAAAGTCCGTGATGGTTGCGATCAAGACTGTGTCCGCCGTGATTTCGACACGCTCGAGGTGCAAGTCACTGGCGTTTGCGGTCACTGAGATCGTCCCGGAGACGAAGCTACCGTCTGCTGGTGCAGTGATCGCGATGCTCGGTGGCGTGTTGTCGACGATGACGTCGAGGCTCTCTGAGCCGACGTTGCCGGCATTGTCCTCGGCCGCCACCGTCAGCGAGAGAGTTCCGTCCGGCTCGAGGGTGGTGTCCAGATCGGTCACGAACGGCGCCGCGAGAGCCGTGAAGGATAGCGTCGTCCCCGCGCTGAGCGTCACGCTAGCGACACCGTTGGGATCGCTGGCTTCTGCGGAGAAGTCGACGGTACCGCCGACGATGGCACCAACTGCTGGAGCGGTGATCGCGAGCAGTGGTGATGAGTTGTCGATCTCAACGATGACTGGGGCTCCGGGGGTCAGGCCGCCGTTGCCGTTACGCGCTTCAATCGTCACTGTCGCCGCGCCATCCGTGATCGTGGTGCTGTCGAGCGCTACGGAGTACTGGGGGCCAGCGGCTTGGTCGACGCCAATGGATGTGCCATTGACGAAGAACTCGACCTCGTCGGCGTTGTCGGCAGTTGCGGTGACTAGGACGGAGCTGCCCGTGATCAGCTCTGCGGCTGCTGGCGCAGTGATAGCGACTCCTGTTGGATCCGGAGGGGGAAACTGTACAGCTGCGGTGGATACGATCACGACACCTTCGTTGGTCAGACCAGTCGCGTCTCGCGACGGTGCCCCTACCAACCAGTCGGCGCGCCCGTCGTTGTCGAGGTCAGAACCTCCGGCTACGCTTTGCCCGACCGAGTCCCCGCCACCGATTGTGATCACATCGCTCACGGCAAAGATCGCGCGCGTCGTTGTCTGCAGGTTCTCGACGACGCCAGTGCTGCTGGCCCCGGAGATCACGAAGGCTTCACCTCCGGGGAAGTTTCCGGTAGAAGCACCGGAGCCGCCCGCGATGATGTCATCGAAGCCATCTCCATTCACCTCGCCGGCCGCAGCGACTGCGGCGCCGAAGCGGTGGTTTGGTGCGAAACCCTCGACGCGGAGCAACCGTGCCCCGATCAGGCTGCCCGAAACATGCGACAGAACTTCGACAGCTCCGGCGCTCGAGTTCGGACCCGACGCGCCGATCACGACGGCTACGCTGCCGGTGCCATCGAAGTTTCCAGCGCTTGCAATGCTGGCGCCGAAGAGTTCTTGGTTGGCTCCCGTCACACCCTCCATGGCAAGCAACTTGGTGCGCGTGCTCAAGATCGTGGCTCCCGAGTAGACGTAAGCGCGTCCACGATTCGTGAAGAAGTCATTGAACCCGGTTGAGCTGGGAGCCCCGATGCCAACGTCCGGTACCCCATCGCCGTCATAGTCGCCGACCCCGGCAACGGCTTGACCGTAGCGGCGATCACCGGTGTTGCGTGGAACCGAGGTCGCGATCACGACCGCGGTCAGCGTAGCGTCGATCTCCTGGCCAACGATAAAGACCCGTGGATTTGCAAAGGACGAACTGCCCGGGGCGCCTACCACCAGGTCGTCGAAAGTATCGGGTCCGTTGATCTCGTCGCGGATGATGTTGCCTACGAAGTCGAGCGAAGTTCCCAACCGGCCGCTGGCGAATGCACCGTCGATCCTATGCAGCAGCGCGTGGGTGGCACCACTGTAGATGTAGGCGGTGCCGGCACCGGAGAGGCCACCCGGGTCAGCTGACGGAGCTCCCACAGCGTAGTCCGACGTACCGTCACCATCGAAGTCCCCCCGTCCGGCGACCGCCGCACCGAAGGCATCCCCAGGATTCTCGCCCGTATGAGTGATGATCAGGCTGCCGTCTGCGCCTGACAAGAGATGCGCGCTGCCGGCGGCGTCGCTGGTCGAGCCGCCCGCAGGGATCGCCTCGCCACGCGCTCCGACGATGAAATCGTCGAACCCGTCGTTGTTGACGTCGCCAACGAACGCGACGGCGATGCCAAAGCTACCGTTGTTCGGTTCCGGGGTTGGAGATGTCAACTCGGGTGGTGGTGCGGCGCTTGCCAACGTTGTTAGTAGTGACAGCGCTAGGGTGAGAGCTAGGCGTTGCGTCGTGAGTGTTCGAAGTCGCGCTACTACTCTAGGTGTTTGCGCCGGTGCCTGCATCGTACCTCCCTCTGAAGTTGGTGGGACAAGCTGGCGGGCATGGTGCGAGCCTAGCGGACGATGCATGCTCGTGAAAGCGTGGAATTGTTGCGGAAGTTGAGGACGCTCTTGTCGACATAGCGAAGTCGATGCTCTCGGGGCACGAGAGCGGCAGCTAGTCGAAGATGACGGCGCGCCATGCGCTCAGTTTTTTTTCTTCGGGGACGCCAGCGTTGGCGGGACTCGTCGACGGCACATATCGACAAGTCAATTTCGAGAGCTGCAACGGAGTGAGTTGTGGTTGCACGTGACGCTGGAACATCGACTGCGCCATGCGTCCGTTGAAGATGATCTTGTCGATCGTTGCATTGTCGGCAAGCAGGTCGGGAAGTTTGTTAGGAACAATCGACTCACGATCGATGCGGCTGTCAAGACTGCCGTTGCGGGAACAGCTCGCAATTACATCCCACAGAGCGTAACCCGCCGCAGTCAATGACTGACAACGTTCGTCGTAGGGGAGTTTGACATCGAAGCCGACGAGGCTGCTCATGATGCGCCAGAACGCGTTGCGTGGTTGCGCGTAGTAGGCTACCTGGCGCAACGATTCAACGCCGGGAAAGGAGCCTAGGATCAAGACTTTCGGACAGTCGCCGACCAGCGGCGCGAGTCCTCGAGGGCTGTTGTCTCGTTGTGTGCTCATGCTATTGGCGAGCCAGTCCAAGTTTGCTGGGAGGTGCGGCCAGATCTCTGGAAAACAGCACGACAATAGCCGCTTGTGTGTGAGCTGTCGAGGTGGCCAAGAGGTCGCTGAGGCGGGGCAGAGGGCAACTCTGGCGGGCGTGTTGCATCGGTGCTAGGAGCGTGCTAAATCGTTGCTCCACACCGACGGCCCGGCAAGGTCGTCGCTGGTCGTTGGTGCGCAGCCTTTCGCTAGTTCCATTTGTTGGTTCGGCTTTCTATGGCGGCTCTCTAGTTGTGGCTTCGAAGGTAACACGGCATTGAAGATCTTGATCTACGGGCTACCGAAGAGCGGTACGACGACGCTCCATCATCGCACTCTCGAAGCGATGCAGTCGTTGCCAGGGATCTCGGACATCGCGCAGGTGTACGAGCCGGTGTCACGGCATGTCGAGGCCGATGGCAGCGTGGCCTATCGCAACGGCGCTGGAACCGTGGAGCCCGAGGGGGACCACACGCTCGCGAAGGCGCTGCTGCCCAGGACGGCGAGTTGGCCTGGACTCGAGCCGGACACCGCGCTCGCTGATTTCGACCACTTCGACAAGAAGGTCTTCATCCACCGCGACCCGCGCGATCGTTGGGTCAGCAACTGCTTCTATCGTTGGTTCCACGGACACAATCCAGACCCGGCTGCTTTCGCGCGCTCGCTGCGTCTGACGCAGCACAAGGAGCAGCATCCACAAGACCTGCCGTTCTATGCGCTGTTCACAATGAGTCCGGTGCAGTTGGCGGCGGTACAGGAGGACATTCGCGCCGAAGGGGCGCGTGTCGTCGGGTTCGTCGAGCAGGCTCGCAAGCGGGACTGGCACGTGTTGCGTTACGAGGACTTGATCGACGAAGAGACAGCAGCGCTACACGCCTACCTCGGTTTCGAAATCTCTGAGAATCGTCAAGTGCCGGCAAACTTCGCCCGCGTCGCGCGCTCGAAACGCTATGGAGATTGGCGGCGCTGGTTTACCGCAGAGGATGTCGAGTTCTTCCAGCCACTGCACGAAGAGGTCCTACAGCTGCTCGGCTACGATGCCAACGATTGGCAGTTAGAGGAGTTGGCGCAGCTGCCGGCGGCGGAGGGTTCGGAGTACATGCAGCGGCTCTTCACTCCCGACGCCCCCGAGCCGAAGCGCAAGTGGTTCGGACGCGGCAGCAGTTAGGCCGCCAGGGGCATCCCACCCGCCGACGATAGCCTTGCGGTCATCCCCGAAGATCTGCCCAGGACAATCCAAACCGAGCCAAGTACTTGCGGAGGCGGTCGGCGTCGTTCGTCGAAGTGCGTCGCTGCCGCGACGCAGCAAACAGCTGGCGGCCCGCTTCTGAAAGGCTGCGTGCGTCACTACAGACGGCGACGACTGTCTCTAGCTGCACTCGATCGAATAGGTCGAGCTGTGCCAGTGCCGCCGGATCGAGGTAGTCCTCGAGGTTGCTTGCGCGGCGTTCGGCCACCCCGGACCAGTTTCCCCGTAGGCGCTCGATTTCATCCGCGACCACGTCGGTCGTGATGCGTCCCGAAGGTGCGAATGTGGCCATCCGTCGTACCGCCGCATTCAGGTCACGGAAGTTGGCGCTCCACAGGGCGTCGGGAGCCAGGGCGAAATCCAAGAAGCGCTGTCGCGCTTCCTTGTTGAACCGGCAGCGGCGACCCGTGCGGGCAGTCAGTAGTTCGAGTTCGTAGTGGAGGTTGGGCTCGATGTCCTCGCGACGCTCCGCGAGTGGTAGCAGGCGAAACGTCCAGAAGTGAATCCTGGCGAGCAAGTCGTCGCGGAAGCGTCCCTCTCGCACGTCGGCCTGCAGGTCGCGGTTCGTGCCGCAGATGAGCTGGAAGTCGCTGTCCACGGTCGCGTCGGATCCTAACGGAAGGAACTGCTTCTCCTCGATGGCTCGCAGCAGCATTGCTTGCTCGTCAACGCCCAGCTCCCCGATCTCGTCGAGGAACAGTAGGCCTCGATCGGCTTCGCGGAGCAGTCCCGAGCGTTCGCCGACCGCGCCTGTGAAGGAGCCTCGGGTGTGACCAAAGAGTGTCGACATCGCAGCATCGCCGCGGATCGTCGCGCAATTCACTTCGACGAAGCGTCCTGTAAGCTGCCGCTTCGCCTTCTTGAGCTCGTAGATGCGTTCGGCGAGTTGGGACTTGCCGGCCCCCGTCGGGCCCATCAGCAAGAGGGGATCCGTCGAGTGAATGGCGACGTGTTCGATCTTTTCGATTGCCTGGTTGAAGGCTGTGTTGCGCGTCGCAATTCCGGACTTCAGGAAATCGCGGCTTTCGAGCTGTTCGGTGTGGAAGCGCTCTGCGATGCGGTCGTAGCGAGACAGGTCGAGGTCAATGATCCGGAGCGAACCGGCATTCTTCGGCCGCCGCTTGCGTGGCGGCGCGGTCTGCAGCAGCTTCGCTGGGAAGTGTGCCGATTCAGCGAGTAGGAACAGACAGATCTGGACGACGTGGGTCCCGGTCGTGATGTGTAAGAAGTAGTCGCATCGATCCGTGTCGAAGGAGTAGTCGCGGGCAAACTGGTGCAGCGTCCCGTAGACGCCCTCGAAGTCCCAGGGGTCGTCGAGAGCCACCTCGTGACGTCGCACGGTAGTCTCCGGAGACACAGATTGGATGTCATCGCACACCCGCTCGGCGACGTGCCCGAACTTCGGCTCGAACAGCAGTTCGAAGTCGTCGAACAGGCGGTCGTCGTGCTGGCAGATCGATACCGATGGGCGCCAGTTGCTCCAACGATCGGGACCGTCACCGCGGTCGAGGGTGGAGCCAAGAACGCCGATGACTACGTTGCGCTTCATATCTCCTAGGATAAACGACGATACATAGAGATAGCAATATGACGCTCTCGTTTCTTTGCGGGACGTGCTTCGCGACGTTGTCGATGCGACTTAAGATGCTTCCTTGGAATGCCTTAAGGCGTTCTCGCGCGGTCGCCGTCGCGGTTTGGCATGCACGCTGCGTAAGAGCTCTCAAGACTCGTAACGGTGCGAGCGAAAGGAGAGCGAAACATGGCCAACAAGCGACTGTTCGGAAGCTACCGCGGGCAGCGCGTGGAGAACACGGACGCGGTCAACGAGGCGGGTGGGTCGGCCTACCAGTTCGGGGCGAAGCACGCACTCGCACAGTACGCTGCTACCGGTTGTCTGAACTCTGTCTTCTATGCGTCAGCCGAGCAGCAGCTGGACCGAGTCCTGTCGCTGTGTGCTGATGTCGAGCCGGAGTTCGTCGCTCGGACCGCGGTGTACTCCCGACGCGACGGAGCGATGAAGGATCTGCCCGCGCTCTTGTGCGCGGTCCTCGCAGTGCGAGCGCCGCAACTGCTCGAGACCGTCTTCGACGAGGTCATCGATAGTGCGCAGATGATGCGGACCTTTGTGCAGATCGTCCGCAGTGGTGTCGTGGGGCGTAAGAGCCTTGGGTCACTCCCGAAGCGTCTCGTGCGCAAGTGGCTGGATCGTCGATCCGATGAACAGCTGTTTCGCGATTCCATCGGCCGTGATCCGTCGCTCGTCGACGTGATCAAGATGGTGCACCCAAAGCCGCTCACCGCGACTCGAGACGCGCTGTACGGGTACCTGTTGAAGCGGGATCACGACCCACTGCAGCTACCTCGAGTCATTCGCGACTTCGAGGTCTACAAGCGCAGCGACGACCGACGGGGGCTCGAGACACCCGACGTGCCGTTTCGAATGCTGACTGCGTTGGGACTGGAGCCGTGGGAATGGAAAGCGATTGCGCGGAACGCACCTTGGCAGATGACGCGCATGAACCTGAACACGTTGTTGCGGCATGGAGTCTTCGAGGATCGGGCGGTCCTACGTTTGGTCGCGGATCGGCTGCGCGATCGCGAGTTGATTGCCCGCTCGCGGGTCTTTCCGTACCAACTGTTGGTGGCATACCTGAACGTTGCTCGAGACATGCCGCCGCTGATTCGAGAGGCTCTGCAAGACGCACTCGACGTGTCGCTAGCGAACGTGCCGCGGGTAGAAGGCAAGGTCTATGTGTTGCCAGACATCTCCGGCTCGATGCACTCGTCGCTGACAGGCTACCGCCGCGGGGCAACCTCTGCCGTGCGCTGCCTCGACGTCGCAGCGCTGGTAGCAGCTGCGCTTGTGCGGACGAATCCGGATGCGGAGGTCATCGCGTTCGAGAGTAAGGCCGTTCCTGTGGCGCTGAACCCACGGGATTCGGTTGCGACAAACGCGACACTGCTGGCACAGCTTCCTTGCGGAGGCACGAACTGTTCGGCGCCGTTGCAGTACTTGAATGAGAAGCGCAAGTGTGGAGATCTCGTGATCTATCTGTCGGACAACGAGTCGTGGATCGACTCACCGCACTACGGACACTGGGGAGGAGGAGCGACGCAGACCATGAAGGAATGGAGCCGGTTCAAGTCGCGCAGCCCAGAGGCTCGTATGATCTGCATTGATATGCAGCCGTACGAGACGACCCAGGCGCAGGAGCGAGACGACATTGTCAACGTCGGTGGTTTCTCGGATCGAGTCTTCGATTTGATCGCCGCAGTGGGCGCCGGCCGTGCTGGCCAAGATCACTGGGTGACTGAGATCGAGTCTGTGGAGCTCCACGAGTTACGCTCTGCAGTGTGAGTGAATCTAGGGAGTGGGCGGTCGACGCCGAATGCGCGCAATGACTACATTTATGGAATGTCACGTCATTGTACTGTTTCTTGTCGGCGCCGGCCGCACGCTCTCTTTGTGGCGAATGCCCGGAAAAACTACATGTTGTCGCGGGTTCGAGTCCCGCCCCAGTCTTTGGGTAGCTCAAGTGGTAGAGCCCATGTCTTTCCAATACTTTGTCGCCACGTTTGAAAGTGTGCTGCGTCTAGTATCTGATCTCTGCGGCGAATGCCGAAAGAACTACATGATCTGACGGTTGTGGGTTCGACTCCCACTCCGAGCCACTGTGCTCGGGTAGCTCAATTGGATAGAGCACCAGAATACGTTCTTTCAATACCTCGTCGTCGCAGTTTGTTGTGAGTCTTTGCAGTCGCCGCGGCGAATGCCCGAGAGAACTACATGGTAACCACTTCGTGGGAGTGGGTTCGAGTCCCACCGCCGTTCAAGCGTTGAGCGGTAGCTGTTCTCTCTACCGTTTGTCGCCGCGTGGCTGAAGGTTGAATCGAGAGAGCGATGTCCAAAGAAACGAACGGTCGCCACGAGCTGATCGATACTGGGGTTGCAACCGCGTTGCTGCCCGTCGCTGACGGCAAGAAGCCGCCGATTCCGGTGGTCGGCACGCCGGCGATTCGTAATCACTTCGGCGAGGGCTGCCTGGATCAGGCTGTCGCGTCACGGATGGCACCCGGTGTCGACCACCTGGTCCTGAACCCAGACGCGCATGTTGGCTACGGTGCGCCCGTCGGCTGCACGATGGCGTCCGCGACGCACATCTACCCGGGACCGGTTGGTGTTGACATCAAGTGCTCGATGAGCCTATTGCAGCTCAATGTGCCAGAAAGTGCGCTGGTCGATCGTCGCGTACGTCGCGCGCTGATCGATGCGATCTGTGAGCGTACACCAACTGGTGCAGGGCGCGGGCAGCGGCACGTGTCCAAGGCACGGTCTGTCGGCAACGACGTTGGAGCGCGGGCCGCGGCGGAAGGCGCGTCCGAATGGATCTGCAACGAGTTGGGGATCCCACCGGAGTGGGCGCACCGCTGTGAAGACGCTGCGCACACCGGGCACGATGAGACGGTCGATTCCCTGCACCAGCGCCTGGCGCTGTTGCGAGAGAGTGGCAACTTCCCGCGTTTCGCAGAGAAGGTGTCGCAATTGGGCTCGTACGGAGGGGGGAACCACTTCGGCGAGTGCGAGATCGTCGACGTCGATGACTCGGCGCGTGGCGTTGCGGAAGTGTTCGGGCTGCGCGATGGACATGCGGCGTTCTTGTCGCACTGTGGGTCGCGTGGATTTGGTCACAATCTAGCGATGGGGCAGTTCAAGGCTTTGCAGGCGCAGTTCGAGCGTTGGGGAACACCGTTCCCATCCGGGGACCGTCACTTGGTCTATGCGCCACTAGGAACAGCTGAGGCAGACGCGTACATCGACGACATGTCTTTGGGGGCGAATTTCGCAACCGTGAACCACATGTTGATCAACGCTCTGGTGCTCGAGGCTTTTCAGGAGGTGCTGCCAGGTACGACCGGATCGTTGGTGTATTTCATTAGCCACAACATCGCCCGCCGCGAAGTGGTCGACAACCGTCGGTCGTGGGTCATGCGCAAGGGGGCAACCCGAGCTTTCCCAGGAGGGCACCATGCGTTGGCGGGAACACCGTTCGCGGACTCAGGTCACCCAATTCTGTTGCCGGGTGATCCACAGGCCGGGTCGGCTGTCATGGTTGCGCAAGAGGGTGCACGCGATTCACTGTACTCGGTGAACCACGGTGCGGGGCGTGCGAAGAGCCGCAAGAAGGCGATTCGTGAGCTGGACCAGAAGTCGATCGATCAATCGTTCGACGAGAAGGACATCTTGACCAACTGTCGCAGCTACCCGCGTGACGAAGCGCCGGCTGCGTACAAGAACTTCGAGGAAGTTCTAGCGTCGGTGAAGCTTGCGGGTTTGGCGACAGAGGTGGCGCGCTTGCGTGCTCGATTCGTGATCAAGGATGCGTCGAAAGCCGATGACTGATCGCAATCTACTAGTCATTGACGGTTCGCAAGGTGAGGGAGGGGGCCAGGTCGTGCGCTCCTCCCTCACGCTTGCGGCTTTGAGCGGCGCGCCCGTGCGGGTCGATGGCGTACGAGCTGGGCGTAAGAAGCCTGGCCTGCTTCGACAGCATCTGACGGCGCTGCAGGCTCTCGTCACGATCTGTGATGGGGAGGTGGCTGGCGATGCAATGGGAGCATCGTCGATCGAGTTCCGCCCCGGCCCAGTGCGCGGCGGTGACTACCATTTTCACGTGGGGACTGCTGGCAGCACGATGCTCGTGCTGCAGACGATCCTCTTGCCGCTTCTGAAGGCCAAGGAACGTTCGCGGATCGTTCTCGAGGGGGGGACGCACAATCCGTATGCACCGCCGTTCGACTTCATCGAGAAGTGCTACCTGCCGCTGCTTGCTCGCATGGGGGCGAACGTGACGATGGTGTTGGAGCGTCCCGGATTCTATCCGGCTGGAGGCGGGCGCGTACGGGTCGAGGTCGAGCCGGCGGCAAAGCTGCAACCAATCGACATCGTTGAACGCGGCAAGCTCGAGCTGCGTCGGGCCCGTGCAGTTGTCTCCGGCCTGCCTACTAACATTGCCGATCGTGAGCTGAAGGCGCTCAGTGCGAAGCTGTCGTGGCCAGACGATGCCTACGCGATCGAGACTGTGCCAGATCCGGTCGGCCCAGGTAATGTCGTCATGGCGGAGCTGCACAGCGAGCACGTTTGTGAACTCTTCACGAGCTTTGGAGTGCAAGGGGTACCGTCGGAGTCTGTCGCCGGAACCCTTGCGCGACAGGTGCGCCGCTACCTTGCTGGGACCGCACCGGTGGGCGAGTTTCTGACCGATCAGCTACTCCTGCCGCTGGCCGTTGCGGGAGGCGGGTCTTTCCGCAGCACGGGGCTGAGCCGCCACTCGTCGACTCACGTCGAGCTGCTCGAGCAGATCCTCGGAGTCACCGTTGCAGTGCGTCAACACGAGCGGGACGGCGTGCTCGTGCAGGTCGGAACGACGGCGTCGTAGCGCTCGTTAGGCGTGGGGCTCGGGGAAAGAAAAGCGCGCCCGTGCTGCTGGCACGGGCGCGCGTTCTTCGTCTGCGATTCGCTCTCTTTAGGGCGCCGGGACGCACTCCAAGGTATCCGGCGTGGGATCGATGCCGGGGTTCGGGAACGGTGCTGGCGGTTGTGGCCCCGTTTGGAACAGATAGGTCAGCGTGTAGACAGCGTCGGCAATATTGATGCCGCCGTCGTCGTTGGCGTCGAGTGCCACCAAGCAGACCACGCTACCACTGGTAAACAGGTAACTGAGAGTCTGGACTGCGTCGGCGACGTTGACACCACCGTCGAAGTTCGAGTCGGATCGAATGAACGGCATCGACGCGGAGAAGTCGATCACACCATCCACTATGTTGGGTCGCACGCTGACGCTCAGCGCTCCGACGGTCGCGAAGATTGTCTCAACAGGCGGGTTGCCGATCGTATCCTTGAGTTCGAGATCGGTGAATTGTCCGGCGACCGCTGTCGCAGAGACAGAGGTGTTCAGGTTTGCCAGGACATTACTCGAGCCGGCGGGAATCACGGCGAGAATCGGCGGTGAGGTATCCATCAGTACGGCTAGGGTCAAGAAGCCCCCAGCGGCGCCAGGGTCGTTGTTGATGACTGAATGGACGAATCCAAACATCGTCGCGGGCTCCGACAGCGTGCCGGCCAAGTCGATGCTGTCGACGGTGATCACGTCGCTGTCGTAGTCGAGGCCCAGAGAGTAGGCCTGCATGTCGAAGCTGTTGTCGGCGCGAACTTCGATGAGATTGCCGGACGAGTTGACGGGGATCTCCTTACTCTCGATTGCCATGACCGCCAGCACGTACTCATAGCCGGGACTCAGTAGATCGCTGCCAGAGGTCTGCGAAACAGAGACGCTGGCCATGCCTACGACGCCTGGAGGAGTCGTTCCCCAGATCTGCGTCTGGCCAACCAGCTGTTGGTTCAACAGCGGTGTCGTGCCGATGAAGGCGACGGCGTCGGCGGAGAATTTGTCTCCGAAAATGATCAGCGACTGACCGCCGTTTGAGTTGCCACTTGCGGGGGACACGCTAGTTACTTCAGGTGGATCTTGAATGATCGGCCCCTCGACAATCTGTACGTCGTCGATGTACCAATCGTCGCTCTGGGAATCTCCGAGCGTACGGAAGCGAACGCGGAACTCGCTGTGCAGCGCGTTTCCGGGCAGCAGATGCTGGTGAAAATCGAACGACGTCTGGTCGATCCCATCCGACGTGATCGTGTTGAGCGTTGCCCAGTGCTGTTGGCTGGTGAGGTACTCGACGATCAACTGCTCGCCGTTGTCTACACCGATGTGTTGCGTGTAGTAGCCAAGCATCGTGCCGCTGGTGCCGAGTAGCTGGATGTGATTGCTGCGAATCTCGTCGTCACGATAAGGGGTCGCGCTGATGCTATCGAGATTGATCGAAGTCGTGCCGCTGGGCTCGCCAACGCCAGCACTGGAAATCACGGCGCCCTTGATGTGCGTCCAGCGCAGGGGGCTGATTGCGCCTCCAGCGAACTGATCGAGGAACGGCAGCCCTTGGATAGGCTGATCCACCTTCAAGCAGGTACGGCTGTTCTTGTGGTTGTTGATCGAGTTGATCGGGCTGGCCGTGAACCGCAGCGGGTCGAGGCCGTTGCAGCCACCCAGGCCCGAGCACATGATTCGACACTCCGGATCCCCGTTGCAGTGGGGTGACGACCAGTTGTGGCCCAGCTCGTGAGCAGTGAGCGCGACTCGGCGCGCGAAGTTCGTCGAGAACTTCGATTGCGAGAGCCCAAAGTGATTTGTCGACACGCAGATCGCGCTCAGGCGAGCTACGCCGATGATCGACCCATCGAGATTCTTGCCGGTAAAGAGGTGCGCAACGTCGGCGAGGATCAGCGACTCGGGGGGGCTACTCCACACTGTGTCGAACTCAGCTAGGAGCGGGCTCGAGGCAGTGTTGATGTAGGTCCCAGCCACGGTCCGGACCACGATGGTCGTGATCTCGTAGGTGATGCCGATGCTCGCATCCTCGTACGTGCCTTCAACGGCATTCATGATCGTCTCGATGTCATGCACTGTTGTAGTGATGCTGGACCCGTTGGAGAGGTAGTAGGCGTGGTCAGCGTCGATGCCGACTTCGCAAACTTGAATCACGGGACCGAAGGCGGCGGCGCCGCTACCGCTGGGACCGGTGTTTGGAGTCAGCTGAGCAGTGTCGGGAACCCCGCACTGCACCGCGAGAGGCGCCAGGTCCGCCCCGCCATAGACGACGTGCTCAAGAGTCGTGCCAGCCTGCGTTGAATCGCTAGCGGGTTGTACGACGACGAGTTCGTCGTCGGCGTGGATCGTGGCGCGCAGCTCGCCGCCGTCATAATAGGCGCGAACGTAGCTGCCCGGGCGTTCGAGGATCCGTCCCTTCCAGGTGACGATGGGAGGCGCAGGGACCTCCTGCAAGGAGCCGCTGCCATCGTCGGTCAGAACGCGGAAGCTGTCGGATCGCACCGAGTGTCGTACCAAGTGCAAGGTCCATGTGGAGCCCCCGACGTCGATCGTCGTCTGCAGCACGCCAGAAACTGGCTCCTCACTGAACGACAAGCTCTGCAGCGAGCCGTCGAGCAGGTCTAGTCCCTGAAAGAGAGGGCTTTGTGCAGGTGCGAATGTGCCGAGAAGAAGGGTCAGCACAAGGGTGTAGAGTCCCCCCATCGGGAGTGTGCGTCGCGATGCGATCATGATCCATCCTGTATCAAGGGTGCCCGGTTTTCCCCGCTCCTAGTGAGCGCAGTAGCCCGAGGTTACTGGTGCTTTTGATGCGCGGCAACGGGCGTCGACACTTGGTTTCTGGGCGGTGTCAGGAGGGTCCGTTTCTTGTTGTTGTAAGTGCTTCACTCGGAGGTGTTTGGGGCTTCGCTAGGGCCCTGCGGTGGGCAGCGCTAGTGGTGCTTTCTGCGCTACCAAGACCGGCTACAACGTGTTCTCAGCAGCGGTCTTGGCACGCCGGGGGGTCAACGCCACCCGCAGGCGGGAGCTAGGACGCCAATGGAGGTTGCCGACCTGACGGCGGCCATCGGCAAGCACAGCGAGATCGAAGCCCGTGAGCTCTCGGACCAGGGTGGCGCCGATCTGGAGCACCGGCGACTTGCCTAAGCAGCGGACCTCGCCAAGGCCGAGCGGCGCGTACTCACTGTTGGAGAACGAATGGTCACGAAAACGTTCCGGGCGAAACTCGTTGGGGTGCTCGTAGATCTCTGGGTCACGGTGTCCTTCGCGAATGCAAACGCGGACCAACCAGTTGCGCGGAAACGTGTAGCCTGCGAACCGGAACTCAGTGTCGACCTTGCGGATCAAGTACTCTGTTTGCTCCAGGCGCAATGTCTCACGCACGACGCAAGTCGCGAGGTCATGTTCATCGTCCACCGGCAATGCAGAGTCTACTTCGCGCCTCAGCGCCTCGAGGCAATCTGGGTAGTCACCCAGCATCTTGAAGATCCAGGTCATCAAACCCGCAACGTCGAGAGTGCCGGTATGCAGCATATAGATCAGGTTCCCGCGGATTGTCCGGTTTGCCGCAAGTTCAGGGAACAGCCGCAGGCAATTCTCTAGATAAGACTGCGGCGCATCGTTTTCGTTGTTGGCGCTCAGCGCTGTGACTTGTGCGTCGACAATTGCGCCAAGCTCTGCAAAGGCTGCTATCTTGTCCGGGTGCGCCGACATCCAGACTGGTTCGATACACAGCGCTCGGTGTAGCTCCCAAACTTGATCCGCCAGTGCTGAGCGTGCTTCGATGCCGAAGAAGATCTGCGCCATGATCTGCAGCACGATGCGCTCTAGCGGTTCCCTTGGATGCAACCCAGTCGTCGATCCCCTGTCGGAACTCGCCATTTGAGCATAGCCGTGTCGTGCAGCCGCTAAGATTCGATCGCGGTTCGCTTGGGTGATGTTTGGGCTCAAGATGGCAATCAGCTTGGGCCGGTAGAAGGCGCGATCTGCGGACGACATGTGACGCAGGAAACCGCGGGGGATCAACCGATTGAAGGGCATGCCCGGCCGCGACAAGTGTGCTGCTTGTTGTTGCAGCAGTTCGAGAGCTGTCTTGTGGCCCACGATGCAGATCGTCGGGGCGCCGTTGATGCGTGCCTTGAAAATGGGGCCGAACCGGCGCGCTTGCTCGAGGAAGAAGAACTCGTGCGTGAAGATCCCGGGGCGCGGGTGGAGCAAGGAGCCGCGTGGCAGAGAGCGTCGGCGCCCGCGCCACGACGCCGAGCGCCACAAATCTCGCCCGACAAAGAGCAAACAGATCGCGGCGAGAAGGTGTAGGGCGAGTGGCGCCCACAACGCGACGACCATCACTGTCGCCGAGTAGGCGCTGATCCACGCTGTCAATCGGACGAAACGCTGGTGTCCGGTGCGCCAGGACGGCGTCCAGGCGTGGATCCACCAATCTCGCGCTGCGGGGGCAATCGCGCAGAGCGCACAGCTGATCTCGACCAGCCAAAGCAGAGTCAAGGGTGTCCTTCGCGGGTTGGGCGTTTTGCTGTCCTCGCTCGATTCGCTCGCACACCTGAAAGCTGGGAGTGCTGCACGTGCAAGGGCGCGAAGATACCTCGACCGGGCGCAGACGGCAAACGGGGGGCACCTTCTGGGACCCGTTGTGCAGTTAGGGTGGTGCTGCTTGCCCCGCTGACATCGCCGTCAAGCGATCGATTTCCGCACCCAAGAACGAAGGCCCACCGCACGCTTGGAACACCTTTTGGGCCGCGGAGAAGTGCGCGTGGGCCGCCCCCCAGCGGTCGCGAATGCCCTGGTCGTCTACTGCGGACTGGGCTTGCTTCATTTCTGCGATCCCAAGGCTGACGAGCGCATGCAAGCGGTGGTCGGAAGCCTCGCTGTAGCAGAACTCTCCAGCCTCCATCTTGTCTACGGCAGCGATCGACTGTTGCAGCATCTTCGTCGCTTCGTCGTAGCTCCCTTGCATGATCAAGATCAGTCCACGCTGCCGAGCGCCGAAAGCAACGGACGGTAGCAATGCTGTGCAGTTCACCGACCTGAGTATTCGCATGCTGCGCGTGAACTGCTCTTCTGCAGCACCAAGATCACGACTCAAGTAGTAACGCTTGCCG
>JBCCHQ010000036.1:0-40370 GCA_039028735.1 Planctomycetota bacterium
CCGAAACGGTCGCCGGGCGACACTTCGTGTCGCCCGTTGCCAAACGCCAAGTGGAGCCGCAGCAATCGGGTCGCCGGCGAGGAACCGCCCAAGGTCGGCGGCCAGCGCCGCCGCGTCTTCGTAGCGATCGCTGGGGCGTTTCTCGAGGCACTTGTCGATGATGACACGGAGGTCGCGTGGGAAGCGTGTGTCGAGTCGCGCACGCTCCGCCGATCCGACACGGCGCAACGTCTCGTGCAGCATGTCGCCGTCGAACGGCGGTCTCCCCATCAACCAATGGTAGAACGTCGCACCGAAGGAGTAGACATCCCCCGCGACGTATTGCGCATCTGTTGCCGGCGCTCCCGCAATCACCTCGGGAGGGATGTAGTTCGGCGTGCCAACGAGGTCGCCACTCCGCGATAGACTTTGTTGCTGCAGGATCTTCGCCAACCCGAAGTCCACGAGCTTCGGGGCTCCTTCCGCATCGAACAGAATGTTCGACGGCTTGATGTCTCTGTGCACGATCCCGCGCCCGTGCGCGTACGACAGCGCACGAGCGATGGCCTGCGCAGTGCGCGCGATCTCTGGGACAGTTTCAGGACTAGCAAGCTGGCCGACGACGATGCGGTCCCATACCGAACCACCGCTGACGTGTTCCATGACACAGTAGCAATAGCCCTGGTCCTCACCGTACGCGTGGATTCGCACGATGTGCTCGTGCGCCAACTGCGCCACCGCTCGCGCTTCCTTCTGGAATCGTTCCGCCGCCCCTGACACGACTACATCGATCGGCAGTACCTTCAGGGCGACACTGCGCGCCAATGACTCTTCCTCGGCGAGGTAGACGGTCCCCTGGCCACCGCGCCCAATCACTTCTTGCACTTGAAACCCCGCAAAGTGAGGCGGCAGATCGACGACACCTGTTGGGTCGATGCGCAGCGGGGTCGGCGATGCGAACTGCACGGGTTGCTCCAAGAAGTCGTCTTTATCGTCCTCCAAGAAGCGCTCGACCAGCAGCCGCAGTTCGCGGTCTTCGCCGCACAGTTCCGACAAACGAGCCACGCGCGCGGCAGGATCGAGATCGCAAACTTCCTTGAAGATTCGATCGATGTCGCCCCAGCGATCCGGCGTCACGGCTCTTCCCTCCGCAACGTGATCGAGTCCCCCTTCTGCAGCTCGCTCCGCAGCCACGCCTTGGCCAGGCGCCACTCGTGGTCGATTGTACGAGTCGCGATACCGAGGACGTCCGCAGTCTCTTGCGTCGTCAGCCCCAAGAAGTAGCGCAACTTGACGATCTCACTCTTGCGCGGGTCGAACTGCTCGAGCTTCTGGAGCGCCTCATCGAGGGCCAGCAGGTCCACGCCGCCGGCAGTCGTCGCATCCACGACTTCGTTGACATCGATGCGTCGATCTCGACGGCGATCGCCACCGCGCTTGAGCCGCCGCCGCTTCCGCGCACGATCGATCAGGATGCGACGCATCGATTCTGCTGCGGCGCTGAAGAAGTGGAGGCGATTCGCGAAACCACGCTCGGTTTCGTGCACTAGACGCAGGAAGGTTTCGTGGACCAATCCGGTCGCATCGAGAGTCTGATCGCGCCCTTCGCGTGCAAGCCGGTTACTGGCGACTCGGCGCAACTCTTCATAGACAACTGCATAGAGTCGATCCTGGGCGCCCACCTCACCGGCACCAACGGCGCGGAGGATCACGGTCACCTGTTCAGCTGATTGGGTCACACTCGCTCCAGTCGTCACCCCGACGAAGCCCTGGCGCAAGCGTTCGCTCGCACACCGTCGGAATACCCCACAACGTGGGAGAGCGTTCCATCCTAACATCTCAGCCGTCCTTCCTCGTCACTCAGGCCTCGTCACTCAGGCCTCGTCACTCAGGCCTCGTCACTCAGGCCTCCTCACTCAGGCCTCCTCACTCAGGCCTCCTCACTCAGGCACCTGACCGCCGGGTCAGCTCTTCACAGCGACCTCCTCCGCCTTGGCCAGGTCACAAGCGCCATCGCGGCACCTTCTCCGATGCAGATCCGGGGCACCCCACACAAGAAACAACAGGTAAACGACTTACAGAAACCAACCAAAAACCACATCGGCGCCATGCCGGCGAAGGCGCTTGTCCCCTCCGAACACCAAGCTCCCTGCAAGGAACACACAACCAGAAGGGTCGAACCATGCAAACGCAACAACACCGAGTCATGCGTGCACTACTCCTCGCTGTCGTCATCGCGAACCTACCGGCTGGAATCACCGCGCAGACCCCGACCGACTGCCAGATGGTCACGACCCGTTGGTCACAGTTCATCACTCCGGGGGTTCCAGCCTCGGGTCTCGACGGCAGCAAGCTCGTCGTTCAGACCACTGACGTGTCGGCGCCACCCACGCTGCCCGGCTTGTGGAACCCGAGTATGTCTGCTGGCGCGTGGACCGCTGCGGCCCTAGGGCAGGTCTTCGGCTTGACGATCGATGACGCCACACCCGCCAATGTGTACGTAGCGGCCACAACTTGTTACGGCAACTACGCCGGCGATCCGAATCAATTCGGCCCCGGTGGTGCGGGTGCAATCTACCGTATCGATGGGGTGACAGGTGCGGTCACAACGTTGATCACGCTTCCGAACAACGGCCCCGCCCTCGGCAACTTGTCGTTTGCTCCGGGACTCGGCGCGACCGGTAACGGAATTCTGTTTGCGACCAATCTCGACGACGGACAACTGTACTCGATTGCACTCAACAACCCGGGCCCAAGTGCAACGATCGTTTCCCAGCGCACGGCATTCGGGGGCACTGCCCATGCGCTGGGAAGCTTTGCGCCCCGCGGCGACCGCCCGTACGCCATCGTCTACAACTCAGGCGAACAACGCGTCTACTTCAGCATCTGGCAAGGGCAGGCCTTCAGCATGGCGCCGTGGTCTGCCGCTGCGACCGCAGCCGGCGCGAGCGGCCCGCCTTGCAATAGCATCTGGTCGCTGGCCGTCGACTTGAACGGCAACTTCATCGGGACGCCAACGCTCGAAATCTGCGTGCCACATCTCCCCAACCAGTCCTATTCGCATCCCGTCACCGACATCAGCATGTCTAGCTGCGAATTCGAGATGCTTGTGCTGGCCGAACGCACGTTCTTCGGCGACTACGGGGCTATCGACGAAGGACACCAGGCCCGCGTGCTTCGGTACAACGGCTTCACCCCGGGTCAGTGGAATCCCTCACCGAACGACTATTACACCGGCTCTCTGTTTGGCGCACCGGTACCCATGAACTCAGCAGGGGGTGTCGACCTCGATACCTCCGAGAACGTCTACGCAACCGCGGACCTGATCGGGGCTGCTGGCTACGGCGTGCAACGTGTGCCCGTGATCGGGAACACACCAGCCACTTCATTGTCGACAAGCCTCTTGATCGGGTTTCCGGGAGCCGTCAAAGCCGGCATGGGCGACGTCGAGTATCACCGCAACGATGCCTGCGACTGCGAGACCGGGATCGAACCTTGTGATCGTGAAGACGTCACGTTCGTGCTGAACACCGCCTGGGATCAGCAGACAGGCACGCTGATCCCAGCGGGACAAACCGACGACGATTGGGAGGTGACCCGCGATGAGAATCTGCTTGGGGTTGGCTACAACGCTCCGCACAGCAACACGATCGAGCCCGCCCTTGGGCTCGTGCTCGCACCACCAACCGGTGCCTGGGCGCTGCCTGGGTCGCTGATTACAGGCGAACAGAGCCAGTGGCTTCACAGTGGGGTCAACCACAACAACACCTACGTCACCTACCAGTACTGCTTTTGCTTGCGCGCCGGCTTCTCGAACCCGCAGCTGAATGTCGACATCCTCGGCGATGATGCTGCCGAGCTGTACGTGAACGGCTTCCTCGTAGGTTCCACCGGAACTCCAGGGTTCTCCACGCCGACTTCCTTCAGTGTCGTCACGCCGAGCCTGTTCATGGCTGGGCAGAACTGCATCGAGGTGCGCGTCCGCAACGACATATCGTTCGCCGGCGTAAACGTCGTCGGCACGATGACCGCAGTCGGCGCCCGCTGCTGCTGCACCGCCCCGCCGCGCGGCCTCGTCGGCTGGTGGCCTCTCGATGGACTGGGCGCAGGCACCGCGATCGACCTCCTGCAGCTCAACAACGGTGGCATCGCGGGCCCCTCCTTCGAGAGTGGCCGGGTCGGATCAAGCTTGAGGTTCGACACCCCCGACCGAGTCGAGATCCTAGCCCCCGACCCCACACTGACGAACCTACAGAGATTCAGCATCGACGCCTGGGTGAAACTCGACTGCGAGACTCCCTGCCCACTCTTGTTCGACGCACCGATCTTCAACCGCCGCGCAACCGTCGGTGGCGCCGGCTTCGAACTGTTCGTCGCCGGTGGTGGTGGCTTTCTCGGTGGGCGTTGCACCGGGTCTGCCGGCACGGTTACTGCCTTCCAAACTTCTGGCCCCGACCTGCTGGACAACGATTGGCACCTCGTCGTAATGACGTTCGATGGTAACGGCAAGCTCGAGCTGTGGCTCGACGGAGTACGCGTCGCGTCGGCGACGGGCACGACAGGCTCGCTAGTGGCACCATTCCCGGAAGTATGGATCGGCGGCATCGATCTCGGTTCGCAGGTGCAGAGTTTTCGTGGCTGGATCGACGAAGTCGAAGTGTTCGATCGGGTCCTGACACCTCGCGAGATTCGGTCTCTCAACGACACTCCAGTCGGCAAATGTCGTGACTATTGCTACGTCCCTGCTGTACTCCAGGACAACGGCGGTGCAGCCACAGTCCCGGTGACAATCTGCAATACCACCGGGGCACCGGTGACCTACTCGGTCGACTTGGTCGCTGGTGGCAACTGCAGTCTCCCGGGTCTAACGGCAACTACGCCGCTGCCGATGACGGTGATCGTCGCGCCCGGCTGTACAACAGTGTCCATCGCAACGCAGCTTCCCGCCGGCAGCGGAGACGCGTGCTATACCGTCTGCGTGACCAACGGAACAACCGGCAGCAGCTCTTGCTGCCCCGGTCTGATCCGCGTTGCCCCGCCCGTCGATGTCGTGATCAACGATCCCGTCGGTGGCATCTTCAAACCGTTGTTCCCACGTCTGATTCAGCTGCAGTTCACGAACAACACGACGGCGCAAATCGACTCGTCGTATTCAATCGAGGTCTTTCCGGTGCCACGTGACGGCGGCAACGGCACGATCAGTCTCGACGGTCTACCCCCAGGGGAACCCGTGCGCAGAGAAGTCGGTCTGCCACCTCGGGGTACCGCACCTGTAGATGTAGAGGTCATCGTTGATCGCAGCAGCTACACACGCTTTCACGACCTTGTCTTTTTCGCTGACTTCGATGGGGATGGTGAGCGCGAGCCAATCGCTTCGTTCACGATCGAAGCCGGGCCGCCACAGCCGACCCTACGTGTCGCCGACGCGAGTGTGCCAGCTGCGAGCTTCACGAGTGTCGACGTGCTGGGCTCCGCAAGCGCTCCGATCGAGACCGTTGCACTCGCTCTCGCCACCGACCCCGCCGTCGTCGAATTGATCGACGTCGACATTTCTGGCACCGCGCTTGCGGCCGCTGGCGTGGACTTCTTCATGCCACAGCTGCTCCCTGCTGGAGTAACCGTGCACGCGACGTTGACGAACCCGCTGCTCGCCGGAACGGAGCACACTCTCGTGCGAGTACTCGGTGTGCCAGCAGCGGTCGCACTGCCGGCGACAACGATGATCGACTTCACCGATGGCACGCTGGGGACACCGCCGGTCAGCAACGAACTCGGCGTCGCTGGCACCGTCAGCAATGCCACGAATGGCCTGCTGGTGCTGTCCGGTACACTGGAGTTGTTGCCCATCGAGCCGTTCTTCCTGCGCGGCGATTGCAATGACGACGGCGGCAGTGACATCGGCGATACGATCTACCTGCTTGCATTCTTGTTCGGAGGGGGCTCGGCCCCGAACTGTGACGATGCTTGCGATCTCAACGACGACGGCGGCCAAGACATCGCGGACGCAGTCTACGAACTGACCTGGCTGTTCAACAACGGTCCACCCCCGCCCACTCCTTCGGCGAGCTGCGGCGCCGATCCAACCGCCGACAGCATGGGTTGTGGGTCGTCGCTGGCTTGTCCGTAGCTCACCATGCCTTGTAGTTTGGGGTCGCGGTTCAGCGCGAACTGCGACCCCGCTTTGCTTGGACGTCGCATCCTGTACTATCTCGGTAGGTACAAGGAGGCTGGATGCGGCGTTCGAAACGGTGGCGAGCAGGGTACGTGTTTCTGTTGGTCCTCTGTGTCACTGCGGGCTGGCGTTCTTTAGGCAGCGCTGACTCCACAACCACGACGCGGCCGGCGGCGGTTCCCCACTTCAGGAACGACGCCGCTCGTTGGCAACTGGGGATGCGGGTGCAACAGGCCCAGTTGGTGGACGTGGACGGCGATGGTTGGCTCGATTGCATCGTCAACTCTTCGCAGCTGCTGCTCAATCGCGGCAACGACACCGGAGGCAGGCAGTTTGTCGACTTCACGGCAGAAAGCGGCATTGGCCAGCGCCGGTCGCACACGGGCGGCACAGCGGGAACCGGAGTCCGACCCACTTTCGTCGCATTTGGCGATGTCGACGGCGATGGGGATCTCGATCTCTTCTCGGGAGTTCGTTCTGAAATCGAGTTCTGGAAGAAAGACAGCTCCACCGGGGAACCTCTCGTCGACGCCGACGGCGCTCGCGTACTCGCAACACCTGACCCAGGCTGGCGCAACGAAATCTACCGCAACGATGGCACTGGGCGTTTTTCTGTCATCGCCAACTCCGGCGTGTCGACCGCGGCAGAGTCGACGACCTCGGCCACATTTCTCGACTTCGATCTCGACGGCAATCTCGACCTCTTCGTCGGCAATTGGTACCGCAGCTATGGCTGGAGTTACGACGCCTACCCTGATCGGCTCTACCGCGGCAACGGCGATGGCACCTTCACTGACGTGACAAAGAGTGCCGGACTTTCGTTGGAAACGGCAGCAGGCCAGCGGACGTCCTGCCGTCCGACCTTTGGTGTCGCCAGCGTCGATTGGAACAATGACGGTTTCCCCGACTTGTTCGCCTGCTCGTACGGGCGCCGCTGGAATCAACAGTGGCGTAACAACGGCGACGGCACGTTCACAGAGCTGGCCGAGAGTACGTCGTTCGATGGCGACGCGATTCGGTCTGGGCACTACGCAGTACCCGGGCGCGCCGCGGAACAGCCGTTCCGGTCCAATGGCAACACCTTCGATGTGACATTTGCAGACTTTGACAACGATGGAGATATCGATGGGTTCTTGGCCGAGATCGCACACGCGTGGGCTGGTAGCTCGTCCGACCGATCATCCCTACTGGAAAACTTGGGGGCTACCGAAGGCTACCGATTCCGCCGCCGCAGCGACACTCAGATCGACCGCGAGACTGCGAACCAACGCAACTGGAACGACGGCGATATCTACGGCGGCTGGATCGACGCCAACGGCGATGGCCTTGAAGACGCTTTTGTGTCCAGTAGCGACTACCCTGACGATCAGCGCTTACGGCTCTTCGTCCAAGGGAGCGACCATCGATTCTCCGATCGGACAGACGCATTCGGGCTCGATTGGCCAGCCAGCAACATGCCCTCGGTCGGCGACGTCGATGGCGATGGAGATCCCGACCTCCTCGTTGCGCGCAGCCTGAATCGCCTGGGGAAGCAGCGTCGCGCAGAGCTCGGAGATCGCGCTGCTCTATGGATCAATCACGGAGCCAACGATCAGAACTGGTGCAAGCTGCAACTGCGGGGCAAAGGAGCTGGCGGTTGTAACCGGCGCGGCATCGGCTGCCGCGTCGTCGTCGAGCTCTCTGGGCGCACCCTGCACCGTTTCGTGCAAAGCGCATCGGGGCACGCCGGGCACCAGAACCCAGACGACCTGCTGATCGGGCTTGGTACAGACCAGGCGATCGAGCGGCTGACAATCCATTGGGCCAATGCAGCTCGGACCAAGACAGAATTCCATGACATCGTCGCGAACCATCGAGTCACGATCACCGAGCCCGCGCCAGGCGGCACTGCCAAGCTGCAGATCACACCGTTCGACAACTAGCCTGCAAAGACGTCTACTTCGAGAGCTGCTTCGACAGCTCGTCGAATAGCTTCGCCATCGACTCGCGAGTCACGGTTGCCTGCTGCAGCTCCGAGATCTCTCCGTTGAACTCGTTCCAAAGGCTCGTCGTCTTCTCGGCGACCTGGTCAGACAGCTTGCCGCTCGTGCTGGTGATCCTCTCACGGATCGTCCGCAGTCGCTGACTCGTCTCTGTCTCCAGTGTGGCAATGCGGCGGCCAAGCATCTTCTTGTTGCTGTCGGCCCGGCGCGATTGCTTCTCGTCACACTCGACTTGCTCGGCACCCAAGCGATCGATCTGCTTGCCAATCTCGGCGAGGGCCTTGGACGTTTCGGCTTGGCTGCCCTTGATCTCGCTGCGCAGTTCGCGTCGCAGCGCGTTGATGTCCTTCTGGACGCCCTTCTGCATTGTTTCGAGCATCCGCTCCAGCGCCGTCATCTGCTCCCCAAACAACAGCTGTCGTACTTGGTGCAGATGCGCGTTGGGATCGGCGACGCTGCCGTTGGCTTTGGCCTTCGCCTTCTTCTTCTTCTTCTTTGCTGTCTTCTTCACCATGGTGTTTGAGCACCTTTCCGATGGTCTACATGCACGGAGCACCCCGGCTCCCCCTTGAGTCAGCGGCGTACTGTCTCAAAGAGCGGGGTCTCTGACCAGAGAACCTGCCCGGCTAGGGGCACGTGTACGCCGCACAGTCTAGGCTGTCTCCCGCTGGATCGCCGCCGCAACCGGGATGCGGCGACGGTGGAGGCACCGTGACGGTCCCAAAGAGCCCGTTCAGCATGCAAACGGCATCGCCAATATCGAGCGCTTCATCGTCGTTGCAGTCGCAAGCGTCTTCACAGCTGAGCGGAGTGGGTGGCGGCGCCGGCGGAAACAGAAACGTCAGCAGCTTCACGGCATCAGCAATGTCATAGCCCCCATCGGCGTTGCAATCACCCCGAATGAAGCGGGCGTTGGCAACATCCACAGTCACAGTCGCGGTCGTCGACGCACCCGCACCGTCGGTGCCGACCACCTCCAGCAAAAGGACACCATCTGCTACTGATGTGCTGTCGAAGGTCGCGGTGTACACGTCCCCGATGCCATCGACGGGCGCCTGCGTTGCGTATGGAGTAGCGCTACCGCCAGCGAAAAACTCAACCGTTGCCAGACTCAGGTCCACGACCGTAGCGGTCACGATCACGTCGCCGTCGACGACTAGGCGAGGGCTCATCGCCAAGGGCGCGTCGATCGTCACTACGGGCGCCGTGTTGTCAATCGTCACGCTGACAGAGTCGGTCGACACCAGACCCAACGTATCTGTGGCCTCGATCATCAACGCTGCCGCGCCATCGGCTGCGAGAGTTGTATCGAAAGGAACCTGCAGTGGATCCAGCGCTGGGTCGACCGTCACGTCTACGACAGCACCGGCGACGAAACGAACAGTTGCAACACCGCTGGCGTCCGTCGCCGTCGCGATAAGATCTACGGTCCCACTAACAACGGCGCCATCCGCGGGCGCTGTCAGCTGTGCCAACGGCCCGCTATTGTCCACTTCGATGGACACATCGGTCGATGCAACGGTCGTGACGACGCCGGCAAACGACGTGCGAGTACCATCGACCCGAATCAGGTGTGATCCGTCGGTCAGCGTCGTCGAGTCCAACAACAACGTGTATGGCTCGGCCGTCAGCGCTGCCCCTAGCGGCAAACCGTCTACGAAGAACTGCATCTCGTCGACGTTGTCGGCAGTCGCGGTCAGCGTCACGGTGGCACCGCTGACCAATGCTCCACCGACAGGATCGGTCACAGCGACGTTGCGCGGGGCACCTTCGAACAGATACACCGCGCCGCTGCCGTCGACAGTGACGTCGGCGATCAACACATCGGTTGTACCATCGGCGTCAGTATCCAGGTCTCCCGCGAAGCCGAAACCCATCCCGGTGCCCGTCAGAGCCGAATCTGCTGAGAACAACAGCCGCGTGCCCAGTGCCAGATAGTCGATCGCCGCACCGACCATCAGCGGACCCGGACCATCTGGATCTTCGGGTCCGCCCGAGATGATCACGACGTTGTTGTTTCCGGATGCCGTACTGCCGACGAAGATGTCGTCGAAACCATCGTCGTTGGCGTCGCCAGCGAACCCAACGTAGCCGCCAAACGCCCGTGGTGCGTCCGCTGAGTCGACGCGCAGGACCAACTCAGACGAGCTGGTCATTGCGTTGTAGCGAAAGATCTGCACGGCCCCATTGTTGTTGGATCCGGCAGGAGCGCTGGGAGAGCCGACGACGATCAGCGTCGGATCATCCGTCATTGGGTCGCCGTCTTCGCCGTTGAAACGTCCGGCAGAGGCTAGCGATCGGCCCAGATTGTCGGCGGAGTCACCGACGACATCGAGCAGCACGGCCGGCACGCCAGTCAGCAGTCCTACGCCCGAGTACACCGTCGCCCGGCCGTGGCGATTGAAAGTGTTCCCAGCACCGGGAGCACCGACTGCAAAGTCGACGACGCCATCCCCGTCATAGTCGCCGATGCCGGCTACTGCATCGCCGAAACACTTCGGGCTGCCAAAGCCGAGCGGTGGTAGCGAGACTGGACTAGTACGAGTGATCACCGTGTCAACAATCTCGACCAAGGTTCCACTGGGCGGGTTCATCGGGTCCAGCGATACCTTCTGCCCTGTAATGACCACGTGACCCAGGCCGTTGCTCGACCCCGGAATACCGATCGCTACGTCATCGTAGATGTCTGGACCGTCCGTCTCGTCACGCGGAAGGTTGCCAACGAACGCGACCGAATCCCCAGCGCCATCGTTCGTCGCGGAACCAGCAACGGTGTGCAGGAGTTCCCAGGCATTGGGACCTGTACTCACGCCACTGTAGATGAACGCCGCTCCGGCGAACGTGTTGTTCGACGGTGCGCCGATCACAATGTCGCCAGTGCCGTCACCATTGAAATCTCCCCCAGCATCGACGGACCAGCCGAAGCGACCGCTGCCGTCGTTGCCGACAAAGATGTGCATCACCGAGAGGTCGATCCCAGAGTAGACGTACACTCGACCGACGTCCGATTCGACGCCCATGCCCAGGTCGACGTCCTCGTCTCGTGCGCCTACCACGAAGTCGTCGTGGCCATCCCCGTTCAGGTCACCGGCGCTCGCCACAGAGAATCCGTAGGTGCCTCCGGGTTCACCGGAACTGACCTTCGTTTGCGCCGACGCGAATCCAACGAACAACAAGACCGCAAAGGTCAGCATGGGCACGAACCACCGTGGCGGGTTGAGTGGCATCGAGATTTCCTTCCGGAAGACGGGAACGACTAACATACTTGGGAAGACACGAGTGTAACGGATCCAGAGATTGGTGAAATCAGCGAGCACAGCAACTCCAACCCCGAGCGGCCGCAGCACTTAACCGCCGAGGTCTGGATGCAGGCATCATTGTATACTTGAACAACGCCACTCGTCGTGCATCCTCTGTAACGGTGCCGGATATCTGCCGGGCACCGCATCCACCCAGAAACGAGCAAGGTCGACCGTGCCCCAGAGTCCATCGCATCCTCAGAACTTCCCCCCTCTCGGTGACTTCGTCGCCACCCCCGCCCGTTCACAGCGCAACGGCGATGCACCGCTGATCGGCATTCTCGAAGGCGAGGGCGTCGGCCCCGAAGTTGTCAAGATCGCGCTCAACGTGCTGACGGCGATCGAGTCGGTGACCGGCCTAACGTGTCGCCGACGCGTCGGTGGGTTAGTCGGTAACATGGCGGAGGAAGCCTGCGGCAAGCCGCTGTCGGAGGAAGTCACGAACTTCTGCCGCGACGTGTTCGCTGAAGGCGGTGCGATTCTCGCCGGAGCGGGTGGCGGCCGCTTTGTCTATGACCTGCGGCAAGAGTTCGACCTCTACTGTAAGTTCAGTCCGATCCGTACTCACGCAGAAGTCGCCAACGACGGGAACCTCCGACCGGAATGCGTTGAGGGCACTGACATCTTGATGGTGCGCGAGAATATCTCAGGCCTGTACTTTGCCACCGAGACGCTGAGTGAACGAAACGGTGCAGGGCAGTGCATTGAAGAACGCTTCTCGTACGAAGAACGGACGGTACGCCGCATCGTCGATGTGGCAGTGAAAGTTGCAGCGGCACGCCGCGGCCACGTCACCGTGGTCGCCAAACGCGGCGGCTTGCCAAAGATGACCGAAATGTGGGAGCGCTGTACCCGGGAAGCCGCCGAAGGCACTGGCGTCGAAGTGCTGCTAGCCGACATCGACTACGCTTGCTACTACATGGTGCAACACCCAAGAGACGTCGACGTCATTGTCGCTCCGAATCTACTCGGGGACATCTTGTGCGACCTTGGCGGAATCCTGCTGGGATCGCGCGGCCTCACGTACTCTGGGAACTTCGCCCCGGATGGCGCCGCGGTCTACCAAACGAATCACGGTGCTGCATACGATCTGGTCGCGTCGGGACGCGCCAATCCGGTCGGTCAGATTCTCTCGCTCGCGATGTTGCTGGAAGACAGCTTCGGCCTGCGCGACGCCGCCAGCCGGGTCCGCGACGGCGTGGCCTCGGTCTGGCGACAGGGGTTTCGTACCGACGATCTTACCAGCGCCGGGCATCGCAACATCAGCGCGCGTGAGTTCGGTGACCGTGTCGTCGACACGATTACGACACCGTAGCCGCGCAACACCGTAGCGGCTCGATGCTGGCTTCACGTCCTTCAAACTTCCACAGCTGAGCTGCCTACGTACGCGCCCTCCATCGCGTCGACACTTTGGGCTAACGAGATCGGCACGGTTCGCGTACATTCGGCATCGCCACTGACCTCCAACCTTTGAAGAGCGAGCCGATTCGTATGTCCCAGCCACTTGACCTCGACTATGTACGGCAGCAGTTTCCGGCACTCGCCGGTCCGCAGATCTTCATGGACAACGCGGGCGGGTCACTGACTCTCCGCAACGTCGCTGATCGGGTTCGTGACTACTTGCTGACAACAGATGTACAGCTGGGGGCCACGTATCGCACCTCGGCACTCGCCGCTGAGCGCTATGCTGCGGCTCGTCGCCGCCTCGCCGAACTCGTGAATGCCCCAGCTCCTGAAGAGATCATCTTTGGCCCCTCGACGACGGTTCTGTTCAAGCTGTTGGCCCACGCCATCTCTGCGACGATTCGCAACGGCGACGAGATCATCGTCACTCGCGTCGATCACGAGGCAAACATCGGCTGCTGGTTAGCACTCGAGCGTCACGGCGCAACTGTGCGTTTCTGGGAGCGCAACAAGGAGAGCGGCGACTTGGCTGTTGACGATCTCGAGCCCTTGTTGAACGAACGCACGCGCCTCGTCTGCGTCACCCACGCTTCGAACATCTTCGGGACTATCACCCCGATTGCAGAGATCGCTCGCGTCGTTCATGCCAAGGGCGCCCGCCTCTGCGTCGATGGCGTCGCTTTCGCGCCGCACCGTGAGGTCGACGTGCAGGCCCTCGGAGCCGACTACTATGCTTTCAGCCTCTACAAGACCTACGGGCCGCACCACGCGATCTTGCACGGCCGACGCGATGCGCTGTTGGAGGTAGGGAGCGCTAATCACTACTTCTTCGAGAACGACCAGATTCCTGGCAAGTTGGAACCTGGGAACGCCAACTACGAGCTGTCCTGGGGGGCGGCCGGCATTGTCGACTACTTGGAAGAACTCGGTGGAAGAATCACGCCAGGCGCGTCCGGCCGCAGCGCGCGCACGGCCGCCTGGCAGGCCATCACGGCGCACGAGCGCAAACTCAGCGAACGGCTACTCGAGTTCCTGCGCAACCGCGGCGACATCGAGATCCTTGGGCTCCCCGAAGTCGGCGACGACGCTCGCGTCGCGACCATCAGCTTCGTCCAGAAGGGCCGACGTTCGTCCGAGATCGTAACTGTCATGGACGCTCACGACATCGGCATCCGCTTCGGCCACTTCTACGCAATCCGGTTGATCGCTGACCTCGGGCTCACCGAGCAAGACGGCGTCGTCCGCGTCTCGATGGTGCACTACAACACTGTCGACGAGGTCGACCGTCTCATACGAGCACTCGAGGCGATCCTCGATCGGCGCTAATGCATCGGCAACCAGGTTGTGACCTGCTGAGCCTACTCGCGCTCGAGACGAATGTCGTCGAGATACAGGCGTGACGAAACGCCCGGCATGTGCACGATCCGCAGGGCCTTGACGGCACTCCAGCTCGCGGCGCCCTTCTCGGCGAACTTCTTCAGATCGAGGCGGAAGTCCTGCCATTTGCGTTGTGGGACAGCGAACATCGAATAGCCGTCGCGCTGGTAGACCCACGCGGAGCCGTTGCCACGCCCCGGGTTGTTGCCACCGGCTCCGTTGCCGCCACCGCCACCACCACCGCGGCCGCCGCCGCCGCCACCACGCCCGCCACCAAAACCGCCACCACCACGCTGCTCGAATCTGCTGCCGAAGTTGTCGAGGCAGTCGAACAGGATCAGCAGTTGTGGGCGCTCACCGCGGGCGCTGCGCACCGAGAATCGCAGGTAGCGATACTCTTCCAGGTCATCCGGCAGTCTATCGAAACTCAGCGCTACGAGTTCCTTGCCGGTCGCCCACTCGAGTGCTGCCTCCCCCTCGCGGACCTTCTTCGAATCGTCCGCCTTGTCTACGGTTTTCGTGTTGGGGCCATAGGCGCTGTCGCCACCCAATCCGCTGCTGTCATCGTCGCCTTCATCCTCGTCGGCGCTCTTGCCGCGCTCGTCGTTCTCGTTGGCCTTCTTTTTGGTCTTCTTCTCGAACGATTCGATGCGGTGGAAGATCTGCGCCCAGAAAGTCTCTCGGTAGAACGAGATCTGCTCACCGATCTCAGTCGCTGCGTACTTACTCTCCACCTTCTCGAGATGAGCCAGCGCCCTGCGGGTACGCCCCTTCTTCTCGTAGCCCAGTGCTTTCACCAACTCGACGCCGCCTTGCGCTTCCAGGTACGCCCGCTGGACTCCCTCGCGTTCCAATCCTTCGGCAACCTTGTTCTTCAAGCGCCGAAACTCACTCGCCGCCTTCTTGTACTCCCCTTGCTCGAGTAGCTGCAGTCCCTTGGTGTAGTGCATTGCGTGCTCAGGATCAGCGAACTCGATCGGAGGCAGCCCTTCGAAGCTCGTGCTCGGGCCGTCATCGGACTGTGCCCAACCGGGAAGCACCAGCCACCCAACCAAAAGCGACAAGGTGAGGGTCGCCGAAGAAACGCGCGCTTTCATCAAGGGCCTCCTTTGGAGGGTCTTCGTCGTGGCTAGATCGTCCGCCGTGCGTACCTCACCCACGAACTCGGGCGAGCAACCTGGGAAACCCCGGCTGCCCGGCCAAGTTGCGTAGAAACGTCGAGAGTTTTCCGAGATGCAGCCGAAATAGCCGGTCGGACTGCTTGCGACGGCTCCTGTGGGGCCCGAAGGGGGAGCCACGACCGCCCATAAAGCGTTGCGGAAAAGTAACCTACAGTTTGCTGAGGCACCGTCCGGGAGCGCCCCCTATGGGCAACCGCTGAAGCCCAGACAGTCGATCGAGTCGGGCGTCGGGTCGAAACCGCAGAGATCCGGCGGTAGCCACGGAATCGGTGCACCGCTCGGAAACAGTACTGACAACATCGCGACAGCATCGGCAATGTTTAGTGAGTTGTCGTCATTGCCGTCGCAAGCACTATCACAGTTGAGAAGAGCTGGGATCCCCCCCGACTGCGGAAACAGGTAATTCAACAGCCGCACGGGATCTGCAATGTTCTTGGCGCCATCGTTGTTGCAGTCACCTCGCATGAAGATGTCGGGATAGAGTGGCAAAATGTTCACCCCCGACTGTACGGGTGTTCCGTTCATGACGAACACATTGTCTCCGCCCTTCACGAACTCCGCGGTCACGGCTGCACCCGGTTCGACATGGAAGTACGTTCCCGCCCCCGGCCGCCCCGCAGGGATCGGCATGAACGGGTACATGTCAACCGAGTTCAGCTCATCCTCGGCAAAGTAGCGCGGGCTGTCAGCGTTTGGATCCGTGTTGTCTGCGGGATCGAAGCCGGCGTTTCCTACGAAGATCGGCGCAGGCGCAGATACATAAGCAATCCCCGTTGACGTGTGCGCCACCGTCACGCCGCTGGTCCGAAACATCGTGTCCAGCTGTGCAGGGTGATCGCCACAAGCAACATTGAACGTCCCGAATGCATACTCGTCGCCAAGAACGGGACCATTGTTGGCGATCATCCCCATGATGCTACCCAGCTCGTCGATCATGAACCAATTGAACGACAGCGTTTCGCCTGGTTCGAAGTCATCGATGATCAACACGAACCCGTCTAGGGCATTCGGTCCATCGTCAACGGTTTCGATATCCGGGATCTCGATTCGCACCGGAGTGGTCTGGAAGTTGGCGAACGAGCCTGGAATCAACAGCGTCAGCGCGGTAGCACAGTCGGCCGTTGTGGCGTTGATGAAGTCGGTATCCAGCACACCGTTGAACGTGCGGTTCCCAACCTGCGCCGCTACGCTTTGCAGCAGCGTTTCTTGAGCCAGCATTGGCACCGTCGGCAGCTGCGGCGCTGCAAAGTCGATCCGAGTCGAGGACTGCAGCTCGACTTGCCACAGGTTCGGTCGCGGCTGGTTGCCACGAGGGCGATGCGATGCGGGACCGAACGGGCGCCCGTTGCTATCGATCATGGCTCCCGCGAATCGCGGCGTTCCGGCAGGGAGTGTCGCACCAGGTAGCGCAGTGCCCGCGTTGAGCGAGATCGAAATGCCCGCCGCGTGCGCGCCTGTCCAGTTGATGAACTCCAACTGCAAGAACCAACGGTCCTGGTCCACGAGCGAACGCTGGATATCTGTCACCCGGATACAGAACAGCGGGTCGAGGTCGACGTTGCACGGCGGCGGGCAAGTCGGCGGGTCAGCGTGCACGGCCGGCATCGCCAGCATTGCCAAGACAACCGCCACGAACAACAAAACCGCAAGTCGCGGACGCTGAGCCTGGACGATGGAATACATCGCAGCTCCGTTCTGTGTGTGATCGATCCGCCCACGGACCTGACGGCGATTACAGCACTGACTCCCGCGATGTCAATCACCGTTATGAGACGATCGATTCTCCAACGTGAGTAGACTTACGGGCAGGTGACAGCATTGACGCAGTTCATCTGACTATCGTCGAGGTTGTGGCCTGTGACAGTCGCGGTCACAAACGAACGCTGGCAGCAGCTTGTGCCAGTCTGCCCCTGGGGCAACAACTCGACCGTAGGGCTGCGCCAAGTGACGGCTTAGCTCAGGAAACCCAAGTCGCGCAATCGCACCATCAGCTCGGCCACGAGATCGTCCGGGTCGCGGCCCACTGTTTCTAGGCGGATCTCGGGATTCTCCGGAGCCTCGTAGGGGCTCGAGATCCCTGTCATGTGCGCAATCTCACCCTTGCGCGCCCGGGCATACAGCCCCTTCGGATCGCGCTTCTCGCACTCTTCGAGCGGCGTGTCGACGAACACTTCGACGAAACGTTCCTGGGGCAGGAGCACTCGAGCTCGCTCGCGATCGGCGCGAAACGGCGAAACGAACGTGCAAAGAACGATCGCACCTTGGCGAAAGAAGAGGGACGACAGCTCACCGATGCGGCGAATGTTCTCGGTCCGGTCGTCTGGCGTGAAGCCCAAGTCGCCATTGAGTCCGTGACGCACCTGATCGCCGTCGAGGATCATTGTCTGGACACCATCCTCGAACAACTTGCGCTCGAGGCGACGAGCGATGGAACTCTTTCCGGAGCCAGAAAGCCCTGTGAACCAGACAACGCCAGCGCGGTGACCGTTGCGACGTTCACGTTCCGGCAAGTCGATGTTCCAGCTCTCCCACACGACGTCGGGAGACACGGGGTTCAGCTCCTCCGCCTCCCCTTCTTCAGCAGGAAGATCATCAATGCTCGACACCGCGCCGCGAATCATCCCCGCCGCGACGGTGTTGTTCGTGTGCGGGTCGATCAGCACGAAGGATCCCGTCTCACGATTCATCTGGTAGCCGTCGAAGAAGATCGGCTGCGACGTCGTCAGGTGGATTCTGCCGATGTCATTGAGCTCGAAAGCCTTCACTTCGTCGCGATGCAGAGTATCGACGTCAATGCGATAGACGATGCGGTTGACGAATGCTTTGACCTCGCGGGTCGTCTGCCGCAGCCAGTACTGCGTGTTCAACTCCATTGGCTGCTCGGACGTCCAGCAGATCGTGGCGTCGATTTCAGACCCAGCCAACGGCAAGTTCATCGGGCGCACGATCATGTCGCCGCGGCTAATGTCTAGCTCGTCGGTCGTGGTGATCGACACCGAATCGCCGGCCGACGCCTCTTCGAGACTCCCCTCGAAGGTATCGACCGAAGCCACGGTCGTCGTCTTTCGCGACGGCAGCACCAAGATCTCTTCGCCGGGGCGAATGGAGCCGGATGAAATCCTGCCTGCATACCCGCGATAGTCTTGGTCGGGTCGGATCACGTACTGCACCGGGAATCGGAAGTCCACGAGGTTGCGGTGGGCGCCCACGTTGACCTGCTCGAGATGATGCAGCAGCGTCGACCCCCGGTACCACTTCATGTTCTCGCTGGGATCAACGACGTTGTCACCCAACAGCGCGGAGATCGGAATGAACGAAAGGTCGTCGACGCCGAGCTTCTCAGCGAACTCGCGATACGTCTCGGCGATCTCTTCGTAAGCATCCTGCGACCAGTCGCCGAGGTCCATCTTGTTGATCGCGACGAGGATGTGCGGGATCCCCAACAGCGACGAGATGAATCCGTGACGCTTCGATTGTGTCAACACACCGTTGCGCGCATCGACGAGGATGATTGCCAACTCGGCCGTCGAAGCTCCCGTCACCATGTTGCGGGTGTACTGAATGTGCCCCGGCGTGTCAGCAATGATGAACTTCCGGCGTGGCGTCGCGAAGTAGCGGTAGGCCACGTCGATTGTAATGTTTTGTTCGCGCTCTGCGCGCAAGCCGTCGGTCAGCAGTGCGAGGTTGACGTACCCTTCACCACGGCGGTTACTGGCATCCTCGACGGCTTCCAGTTGGTCTTCGAAGATCGACTTCGTGTCGTACAGCAGGCGACCGATCAACGTCGACTTGCCGTCGTCTACGGAGCCAGCGGTCGACAGGCGCAGCAGGTCCATCGCTCGTTCCGTCATTAGAAGTACCCCTGCTTCTTGCGATCTTCCATCGCGGCTTCTGTGCGCTTGTCGTCGGAGCGCCCCCCGCGCTCTGTTTGTCGCGCTGCGGCAACTTCCGCGATCACGTCTTCGATCGTGGCCGCACTCGACTCCGTCGCACCGGTGCAGGTAGCGTCGCCAATCGTTCGGAAGCGTACGGTCCGTTCCTCCCACTTCTCCCCGGGCAACAGCTGGTTGAACTCGGACTCGGCCAACAGCGTGCCGTCGCGATCGACGATGTTGCGCCGATGTGCGAAGTAGAGATTGGGCATCGGGATCTTCTCGTCGGCAATGTAGTGCCAGACATCCATTTCGGTCCAATTGGAGAGCGGGAACGCGCGGAAGTGCTCGCCTGGGCTCCGTCGACCGTTGAACAAGTTCCAAACCTCGGGACGCTGATTCTTGGGGTCCCACTGCCCAAAGCGATCGCGATGCGAGAAGAAGCGTTCCTTGGCGCGCGCCTTCTCTTCGTCGCGGCGCCCACCTCCCAGCGCCACATCGGCTTTGAGCTCACTCAACGTGTCGAGCAAAGTCACCGTCTGCAGATGGTTGCGGCTAGGGTTCGGGCCATCCTCTTCTTTGGCGCGTCCGGCATCGATCGATTCCTGCACGGACCCGACGATCAACTGCGCGTCTATGTCGGCCACGAGCTGGTCGCGAAACTCAATCGTCTCCGGGAAGTTGTGCCCTGTGTCGATGTGCACCAGCGGAAACGGAATTCGCGCGGGCGAGAACGCCTTCCGGGCGAGATGGACCATCAGAATCGAGTCCTTTCCGCCGGAGAACAGAAGGACCGGGCGCTCGAACTGTGCGGCAACTTCGCGCAACAGGAAGATCGACTCAGATTCGAGCTGGTGGATGTGCGAGCGGTGGGATTTCTTGGTCATTCGCTATTCGTGCCTGTGATGAGCCCGGCGACGACCGGCCGGGGAGCCGAGGTGTTTGGAAGGCCCCGATGATACCGGATCGCCCCCGGACCGTGGGGTCTGAAATCCCGGTTTTCGACCTCCGGGGCACTCTCTCGTCGTCCAGAGAGTGTTGCCTCGAGCCAACTTAGATCAGGTTCAAGGCCGGCGGTCTACTGGTTGCCTTCGGTCGCCTTCTCCTGCGGCTCCTGGGCCGACTCCTGCGCCGCTTTCACCTGGCGCCCGGTCAGCGCTCCGAGGTCGCGTAGCGCCTTGGTCAGCTGCCGGCTGCGGAACTGACGCGCCCGATCGAGAGGCGTCGCACCGTAGCGATCGCGCGGATTGAGCTCGGCACCTGCGTCGACCATCAGCTGCAGTGTCGCCAGCTTGATCTGTGGGTCATCGCGCAGAATGTTCGAACCGACCCAGTGCAGCGGAGACGACAGATAGTCGATCTGGCCGCTGACCGCGTTTGGGTCTGCGCCGTGCGCCAGCAGCAACTTGACCGCCTCCACCCGCACGTTGCGGACGGCATCGTGGAGCGGGGTCCAGCCGCCCAAGATCGTGGCGGTCTTGGCTGCACCCGGATCCTGTTCGAGGATCTTCTTCATGCGCACAACGTCCCCGGCCGCTGCCGCGCTACAGAGATCGACGTTGGCACCCAGCTGGATCAGCTTCTCATAGAGCTCTGCGTGCGGACCGGCATCGTCGCCTTGAGCAGCAACATGCAGCGGATGGAAGCCAGCGATCGGGCGATTCACGTCGACGCGCGGATCATTACAAAGCAACACGCTCGCGGCAATGTGGCCGTGATGTACCGCAGTGTAGAGCGGCTCGAACTTGTACTCGGTTTGCTGCGTCGGGTCGGCGCCGGCCGCCATCAACAGCCGAATGATCTCGACTTGCCCCTCCGCAGCAGCGTCATACAGCGGCGTGAAGCCACGTACTCGCTGCACACTGACATCGGCACCATGCTTGATCAACACGGCGACGGTCTCGGCACTATGCGCAATCACGGCGTGGGCCAGTGGAGTGTACTGATACGCGTTCTTCGCGTTCACAGCAGCGCCGCGGTCGAGGAGGCTTGCAGCGCGCTTGGCGTCTCCAACCATCGCCGCACGATGCAACGCGGTCTGCCCGGCACGATCAGCAGCTGCCACCGGAGCATTGGCCAGAATGTCTTGCCGATAGATGCGGACGTTGCGCATGCGAACGGACTCGAGCCCCGATCGGCACCGCGGATCCAACTTGAAGCCAAGCCGCGTCAGCGGCGTACCGTCGGGCAAGATCCTTCGTTCGCGCCGTGGGTCGCTCCGCAGTTCGTTGCGCAGCAAGTTGATCGAGAGCGTCTGCCACTCACCCAGCTTCACCTTCTGCAGCACCAACAACGCGCCTAGCTTCTTGTCGCCCACGTTCTCTTCGAACTGCAGCAGCAGCGGCGTCGGGCGCTCAGAGACTGCGAACAGGTCGAACTCGATGTACTGGCACGGACCCAACGCCATCCCCGCACCTCCAGGGAACGTCAGCATCGCCTGCGCGCCATAGGCGGCGCGCTTGCCAGCAGCAACCACCTCGAATTCGATCTCAGCCGGATCAGCTTTCGCAGCGCCATCGCCTTCGGCAGACGCCACGCTCGCGCCCGTGAGCGCTGTATTCCCCTCTGATCCAAAGCGTAACTTGATTTCCGCCTCGACTGGACCTGGCCAACCAGACTTGTCGACTTGTTCCGGAGGCGCGGGCTCAGGGAGAGCCGGCTCTTCCCGGTCCGCCTCCTGCGCATCCACCAAAGACCCAGTCGTGCTAAACATGCACAGCGCCAGAGCGAGCGTACGCAAAAGACACTGTCGAAACATTGCTAGGACTCCTAGGTCAGCCCCAGAGGGCATATCTTGGTGCAGAAACTCGATCCATCAGGGGCAAGCCAGATAGGTGTCGCAACCTTGCAGGTCAGATGTGACGTCATCGCCGCAGCTTCCAGCCGGCGCTGGATATGTCGTACAGTCGACACCGACCGTGCACCCCTGCGGGAACAAGACCGTCAGCATTGCGATCGCGTCGGCGAGATTGATCGTCGAATCATCATTGCTGTCGCAGGCGTCACCACAGGCTGCTTCAGGGCAATCAACGCCCGGCGTGCAATTCTCTGGAAAAAGGAGCGATAACAGCCACACCGGGTCAGCGATATCGGTGCCACCGTCTCCATTGCAGTCACCGCGTTCGAAAGGCACTCCAGCGACCACCGGGCGCACTTCGATCGGTGCACCCGACGAACGGGTATACAGATCGGTCGAAATCCCCGTCACTGGGTCGAACGACCAAACCGAGCCATGCGTTGTGTAGAGCCATTCCCCGTTCGCTAACGGATAGAGGCTGTTCACTGAGTTGGGAGTTGCAATCGTCTCCAGGATGGCGCCCCCCAACGTGAACACGGTAACGGTGTTGCCTTGCGCATCAAGTACTGCGAAGTCGCCACTCGGGACCGACACGATCCAGCTGGGGTGGTCCAAACCCGACACCAGCGTGATGAATGTAGTGCCCGTGGAGTTGTACAAACGCACCTCCCCGGCGCTCGGAATCGAAACCAAGACCGTCCCATCGCCGACGGCATGCACGTCCACGGCGGTCTCGCTCAGGAAGTACTGTAACGGCACTCCAGCGGTCGTGAACTCACGCACTGCTCCGACGGTAGCAACAAGGACGTTGCCGTTCGCTCTCACTGTCAATCCCTGGGGGTTCGTCATGACTGCGATCGCGCCGAACTCACCAACGTAGTTGCCTTGGTAGTCGTAGCGATGAATCTCATCGAGCGCGTAGTCGGTGACGTAGATAAAGCCATCCGGGCCAGCGACGACATTCATGGGCCAATCCAAGTAGCTGTCGATGCCTGATAGATCTGGCGCGATCAACTTGCCGACGTAGGCACCGCATTCCGGGTCATATAGGCTTACCGTCTCGAACCAACGCTCGGCAATCATCAGGTAGCTCTTCGCTGCATCGAACTCCGCAGCAACGCACGTCGAGACGCTGCTCGAACCTAGACAGCTGAACGTCAGCTCGTAGGTGTGACATCCTGGCCCGGGATCGGGATCGTGGTACGCGTAGTCGCCGGGAACGGGCTGCGGCACTAACAGTGCGCCGTTCCTTCGCAACTCCAACGTGGCTTGCGGATGTGCGTTCCACCAGAGCAAGTCGATTCCGCCATTGGCTTGGTCCGCGTCACCTGTGAACGACCTCGGCACATCGAGAACAACGCTCGACATACAGAACCCATACGTTGGCGCCAGTCCTCCGCAGCTCACCTCCAGCATGTACCAAGTGTTCCCAGGCAGCGGCGACGTGTCGAGGTAAGTCGTCTGATCCCCGGGAACGGTGGCCAACAACGTTCCATCGCGATAAATCATGACGCTATCGAAGACGACTCCGGCCGCGTCCCACTCGAGCTGCACTTCGTTCGCACAGAAGTCGACATCGCAGTAGGTTTCATAGATGAACGGGGTTTGTTGAGCTGCAACAGTCGCGCACAACGGCCCGCTCTCTACGATAGAGCTACCGGTGCAGACATAGTCGAGTCGATACTGGTAGACGGTGAACATTGCCGCGCTGAGGTCATGATATTCAGTTGCCGCTGCGTCAACTGGGATCGTGACGACACTGCCAGCTCCATCGTCACGAACCAGACTCAACTGTGCGTACTGCGCATTGCTGGTCCAGGTCAGCAGGATCCCGCCACCATCGCAGGGCCCAGGGTAGCAATTGAACCGAGTTGGTGCCGGACCGGCGCACGCAACGCCAGCGGTGAGAACCCAAGCCAGAAGAGCAACGCTGAACATGCCTACCGAACGTGCAGTCGTAGCCATGAGCGACTTCCTGTCCTATTAGAGAGTCCCGACCCGAGGATCGTAGCACACCGCGGTCTCTGAGCCACGCAACACCACAACCGCTGGGGCGTCGTTACTTCAAGGTTACATCGCGTGCCGCGGCTTCTTCACACCCGGATCGAGGCCGGCAATCTCACGGAGCGCGGCGCTGACATAGCGCTCTACCATTTGCCCGCGCCAACGGGCCAGGAAGTCCGTGTTGTCCATCGGTGTCGAACCCTGCCGAGACATCCCAGCTGCCTCGGCGATCGTCTCTTCATCCAGGATCTTGCCGATCAGAAACTCACAGGTCTTCTCTGGGACCGCGGGGTATGAATTCACGGCGCCAAGATGGATGTTCAACTTCTGCACTTTGTCGCCGTCGAACCAAGCCGCCGCCCCAACGGTCAGCACGGAGTAGTCGATCGATCCGCGTCGACGCAATTTCCAGTGCGACGCTTTGAACGCCGAAGGATCCGGCAGTATCACTTCCGTCAGAACTTCATCAGGGCGCTTCTTCAGGTAGTCGATGCCATCGTCGTTGAACAAATCCCTGACGGCAATGATACGCTCACCGTCTCCAGCCGACACCAACTTGACCTTGGCTTCGATCGCACTGAGCACTGGCGCAGAATCGCTGGCAGAGATCGCCCAGCAGCGAGGTGAACTCGGAGCAACCCAGCAGGTTTGCCCCTCTTCCTTCATGCAGAAGCTAATCGATTCGCGCCACTCTTCGTTCTGGTTGTAATACGTGCAGCGTGTATCCAGACAGAGATTGCCGCCGATCGTGCCAGTACTCTGCAACACTGGCGACGAAATCGATGCGACCGCACGCCACAGCATGGGGTACTTCGCGTGAATCAACTCGCTACGCACAATGTCGGTGAGGGTCGTCATCGCCCCAATCGCAGTCTCGCCGCTCCCACTGTCGCGGATTCCGCGCAGCCCCTCGACGCGACGCAGCCCGATCAGCGCTGCGGCGCTCTGGTGGCGACGCTTCATGTTGGGCAACAGGTCCGTGCCACCGGCCAAAAGGCGCGCCTTACCGCCGTGGTCTGCAAGCATCTTCGCGGCGTCGTCGAGGTTCGTTGGGTTGTGCAGTTGAAAGGGTGGTAGGCGTAGCATGTTAGTTGCCCCCTTTCTTGTTCTCGCGTTGCGACTCTTTCCAGGCCCCATCCTTCAGCGCGTCCTTGCGCTCTGTCATCGTCCCGGTTCCTTTGCGTACTTTCGCTTCGTCCTGGTTCTCGGCCTTGCCGTCGCCCCCCTCATCCGGCGTCAGCACCTTCAACGGCGCGCCGAAGTCGACGTCTGGGAAGCCTGGCTTCGGCCCGAAACGGGGCTCTTTCCCCTTCTCTTTCGCATCGAGTGCCGCGCGCACCATGTGCGGTGCAATCGGGATTTGGTCGACCCGGGCGCCAACCGCATCGAAGATCGCGTTTGCGACCGCCGGCATCACCGGAAGCAGTGGCCCTTGGCCGACCTCTTTGGCACCGAACGGTCCATTCGGGTCGGGGTCCTCGATGATGTAGGACGTCACGGGGGGCATGTCGTTGAAAGTCGGGCTCTTGTACTCGAGCAGGGACGGATGGCGGTGAACGAGTGCTGGAGAGCGCTTCTTCGGCAGGCGTCGAAAGACCTGCTCTTCCATCATCGCCTCACCAAGTCCCATGTAGATACTGCCTTCGATCTGCCCCATCACGAGGGCAGGGTTGATGCACTTGCCGACGTCGTGGGCGCACCAGACGTGCACGACGTCGTAGATCCCGGTCGTCGGGTCGACTTCGACCTCAACGACAACCGCGGTGTAGGAGTAAGCCGGCGACGGCCCGACTCCACTGCCTCGGTAGCGCCCAGGGGACCGAGGCGGAATGTAAGAACCGGTGGTCCCCAACGTGCCATCCTTGGATTCGGCAACGACGACGGCTTCGGCGAACGTCATCCCGTTGTCCGGGTTCTCGAGATCGAAGACCCGGCGGTCGGCGAAGTGAATCTGGCGCGCGGGTATCTCCAACTTCTCGGCTACGTGCTTTGCGATCAGGTCACGGGCACGTTCAGCAGCTTGTCGCGCCGCGTTCCCGACCATCAACGTGACGCGCGACGAGTAGCTCCCCAGATCGACCGGCGTGAGGTCGGTGTCGCCGACACATAGACGGATGTCTTGGAGATCGATCCCCAAGATCTCCGCGACAACTGCGGCCAGCACGCTATCGGAACCTTGACCGATCTCGGTCTCGCCGCAGAACACCGCGACACAACCACTGCGGTCGAGTTGCAGCTGCACCCCTGACTGCGGCATGTGATTCCAGTAAATCGGCAGACCGGCACCGCACAGATAGGATCCACAGGCAAGCCCGAGGCCACGCCCTTCGGGAAGTTTGCCGTAGCGTTCACGCCAGCCACTGCCCTCGACGACCGCCTCGATGCACTTGCCGAGGCCAATCGATCCAACTTTCAGGTAATTGGCCGTCACCGTCCCAGGTTCGACCAAGTTCTGCAGCCGAATGTCAGCGGGGTCGATTCCCAGCTGGTGTGCCGCTTTGTCGAGGTGCACCTCGAGGCCGAACCGCGGCTGCGGCGTACCGTGACCCCGCTTGGGGCCACACGGCGGCTTGTTCGTGAATGCCCGGATGCTGTCGAACCGATAGCGCGGCAACTTGTACGTCACTGTTTGCAGCGCCCCAGTGTAGTAGGTGCTGGCGACCCCGTAGCTGCCGTAGGACCCGCCATCGAGGGCCGTCTGCAGATGCTGGGCAGTCATCGAGCCATCTTTCTTGAAGCCCGTACGCATGTGCATGTGGACCGGGTGGCGGCCTCGGTGACAGTAGAAGACCTCTTCGCGCGTCAGCGCAATCTTCACCGGACGACCCAGCTTCAGGGCCATCTTCGCAGCGACGATCTCGTGATTGAACGGGTCACTCTTGCCGCCAAAGCCCCCACCGTTCGGAGTAGCGATGACACGCACACGTGAAGCCGGCAGTTCGAGCACTTTCGACAGCGAGCGGTGCAGGTAGTGTGGCGTCTGCGTCGACGAGCAAACCGTGATGCGGCCGTCGTCCTCGGGGACGGCAACAGTTGCGTGCTGTTCCATCGGCAGGTGTGTGTTGCCCTCGAAGTAGCAGGTGTCCTCCATGATGACGTCGGCATCCTCAAAGCCGCCGTCGAGGTCGCCGAACTCCATGGACACCTTCTTGTGCAGGTTGCCTTCATCACCATAGTCGTGGATCCGCGGCTCCGGAACCGCTACGGCTTCGTCGACACTGGCGATGGTCTCCAGAACTTCGTATTCAACCTCGATCGCCGCGCAGGCCGCGTACGCCTGGTCTTCAGTCAATGCGGCCACGGCAACGACGGGGTCACCGACGAACCGCACCTTGTCCATGCAGAGCGCATGCTCGTCATGGGAGACGGGCAGGATGCCAAACGTGTTCGGCATCTCTTCGCCGGTCACGAAACCAAGCACCCCTGGCATCCCCGCAGCTTTGGAGGTGTCGATACTCTTGATCAGCGCGTGCGGGACAGTGCTGCGACGAATTCGCATGTGGACCATGCGTGGGAACGTCAGATCGTCGGCGAAGCGCGTTTGGCCCGTAACCTTGGCACGCCCGTCGACGCGACGAAACGGCTTGCCGATCAGGTTGAACGGCTGGTCCTCGCGTGTCTTGCCGGGCACGCCGGACTGCTTGTCTGTCTTGGAGGGCGCGTCGACGCCAGCGCGGTGGATGTCGCGGTTACTCATCGCGGCCTCCGTTCGGCAACGGGTCGCCGTAGAAGACCTCGCGCGGCGGTGCCGTTGCGTCTCCTCGCATCTTGCTGGCGGCCCACTGCACGCCTTGGATGATCTTGTGATAGCCAGTACACCGACAGAGGTTGCCAGCGAGCGCGTCGCAGATTTGCTCTTTCGACGGATCCGCTTCGTCCCGCAACAGGGCTTTCGCGGCCATCAAGATCCCAGGCGTGCAGTAGCCACATTGGGCTGCGCCGAGGTCAGCAAACGCCTCCTGCAGCGGGTGCAGCTCATTGTTGATCTGCAGCCCTTCCACGGTTTCGATTTCGTGACCTTCCATCTCGCCGGCCAGGACGAGGCAGCTTAGGACTGGGTCGCCGTCGACGAGCACCGTGCAGGTGCCGCACTCCCCCAACTCGCAGCCGTGCTTGGTACCCGGGAGGGTCAGCTCCTCACGGAGCACTTCTAGCAACGTGTGATGCGAAGGAAAGACGACGGTGCGGTCCTCGCCGTTCACGCGCAGCGTTGCTGTCAACATCTGATCAGGCATGTCGTTCCTTTATCCAGTGGCGCTAGCCACGGACCTCCATCTTCGTTTCTGTTTCGTCATTGATGAGTTCTGCTGGAATCGTCACATCGGGGCGCTGTAGCGAACGCCCTGGGGCCAGCAGCCCCTGCACCAGCTGCTCGGCGAACTGCTCACCGATCGCAAGTGCGGTCTTGCGGCCGTCCGTGCGAAACCACTTCACAGTCCAGTTGACTGCCCCAAGAATCGCTAGCGTCGCGACCTTTGCGTCAGCGGCACGCAGATCACCATCCTTGTTGCCTGCGCGGATGACGGCACGCAACGCCCTCTCATAGCGGTCCCGTTGCGCCACGATGCGTTCGCGCGATTGCGGCGACAATCCCTCGACTTCGAGGTGAGCGAGAGACCCTGGAGTGCCTTCGTTGAGACACAGGGTGTGCCCCACCACCAGCAGATACAGATGCTCTGGCGCGGCGAGGCCTCGCGCGGCGACCCATTGGTGGAGAGCAAGCAGACGCTGCACTGCGTCCTCTTGGCAAAATGCCAACAAGTCCTGTTTGTTCTCGAAGTAGTAGTACAGGTTACCGACGGTCATGCCGCAGGCAGCGGCAACGTCGCGCATTCCGGTGGCGTGAAAACCACGCTCCCGAAACGCCCGAGATGCGGCCCTGAGGATCTGGCGACGACGAACTGCCGGCTGCGCCTCGCGAGCCAGGCTCGCGGTCGTGCGTGCGACCATGCTGCGTCCTTACTAGTACTGCATTCCAAGCCGGGGGATCCCAAGCTGGCGATGAACCCGCGAGCACCCAATTTGAACCGCGGTTCAAGAAGCGAACGATACCCCCGATCTGGGGGCAGGGTCAAGCCTTGCAAGTCCGGCCGCGGCCACGGATGGTGCTAGCAATGGCTAGCGCGCCGGGCCATGGGAATCCGGGTCGCTAAGGGATGCGACGACGAGCACTCACACAGCGAGAGTACGGAGCCAACATGAGCGACAGCAGCACCTCGCGGCGCGACTTCTTGAAGGCATCTGCAGCCGTGACCGCGGCGGCAATGGTTGTCCCCGGGCAACTGTTCGCTAGCGGCAGCGACGCGTTGCGAGTTGGCTTGATCGGGTGCGGTGGACGCGGTAACGGCGCCGCCCACGACTGCATCTCGTCAGCGCCAGGCGTGACGCTGACAGCGCTGGGCGACGTCTTCAAGGATCGCCTCGACGCAAGCGCTGAGCATCTCGAAGGCCTGTTGGAAGATCGGTTCGACGTCCCTGCAGAGCGCCGCTTCACCGGGTTCGATGCGTATCAACAGGTACTGGCAACCGACGTCGACATCGTCATCCTGGCCACGCCGCCGGGCTTTCGTCCGATCCATCTCGCCGCTGCAATCGCTGCTGGCAAGCACGTCTTCATGGAGAAGCCTGCCGCAGTTGACCCCACCGGGGTGCGGTCGGTGCTCGAGTCGTCGCAGCTCGCAGCAAAGCGAGGATTAGCGATCGTCGCCGGCACACAGCGCCGGCACGAGAAGCGCTATCGAGAGACCATCCAATGCATTCACGATGGGGCCATCGGCGACTTGGTCGCTGCCCAATGCTACTGGAATCAGGGAGGTCTCTGGGTGCACGGTCGTCGCCCCGAGTACTCTGACATGGAGTGGCAGCTGCGCAACTGGCTGTACTTCACGTGGGCGTCTGGCGATCACATCGTCGAGCAGCACGTCCACAACATCGATGTCATCAACTGGGCATTTCGAACCCACCCAGTCAAAGCCACGGCAATGGGCGGGCGGCAAGTCCGTACTGCCCCCCAGTACGGCAACATCTTCGATCACTTCGCCGTCGAGTTCGAGTATCCAGGCGGCGTGCTGGTGCAAAGCATGTGTCGCCAGATCGACGGCACGTCCAGTCGCGTCTCGGAGCGTTTGGTCGGGACGAAGGGTGTCTCTAACGCTCGCGACCGCATTCGCGGCGAGGTCGACTACCACTTCAGCGAGCGCGACGTCCCCAACCCCTACGTTCAGGAGCACACCGATCTGATCACGAGTATTCGCGCCGGTACTCCTCTCAACGAGGGGCGACAGATCGCAGAGAGCACGCTTTGCGCAGTCATGGGACGCATGTCGGCGTACACAGGCAAGGAAGTCACCTGGGACTTCGCGATGCAGTCCAAACTCGATCTGGTCCCCAAGACCTTCGCGTTCGATGAACTAGCGATCGACGCTGTAGCCGTGCCTGGCCAGACGCCGCTGATCTAGGTAGCTCCGACGTCGCTAACGCCAGCGCTCCGAGCCGATCACGCTAGCCACGATCAACGCCACGACGTCGCCGTACCAGGTACGCGCAGCCATTTCTCTCAGGGATTTCGAGGTGCGCCATCGGGAAGCCCCCGATGTCTTCACGGACCGGTCTCGCAGTACAGTCAGTATGTCGCGCGGCATGTCGCTGCGCCTCCCTTGCAACAATTGAGAAGAGGAGTTCCCATTTCCGTCGCTCGCGTTACTGAAGTCATTGCGTCGTCACCCCGCAGTTTCGAGGATGCTATCCGCGTCGGCATCGAACGAGCCAGCAAGACGCTGACCAACATCAAGGGTGCCTGGGTGCAAGACCAGAAGGTCGAAGTCGAGGACGGCAAGATCGAGTCGTTCCGGGTTCACCTCAAAGTCACATTCGTGCTGAACAAGTAGCTCGAACCCAAAGAGCACCGCTGATTGTGATAGGAGTCCACCGTGAAGCTGGGTCGAGTACGCCGGAGCGGCAATGTCGAAGATCGGCGCGGGCGGCGGCGCAAAGCCGCTGCCGGTGGTGGTATCGGCCTGCTGCTCCTCGTGGGTATCGTCTTGCTGCAAGGCGGTGGGCTCGGTGACGTGCTACGGGTCTTCCAACAACAAGGCAAATCGCCGCTGCAGCAGCAGCAGCAGTCTTCATCTGCGCCCCTCTCGCCGCAACAGAAGGCCCGCCAAGACGAGCAGATTGCATTCGTCGAGAAGGTACTGGCCCTGACGGAAGACGTCTGGCACGAACAGTTCTCGTTGGCGGGACGCAAGTACGAAGAACCGCGCCTCGTCGTCTTTCGCGACGTCACCGACACCGCTTGTGGCGAGGGTTCTGCCGCGATGGGCCCGTTCTACTGTCCGGCGGATCGCCAGGTCTACATCGACTTGTCCTTCTACGATCAGCTCGACCAGCAACTCGACGCGCCCGGCGATTTCGCCCAGGCGTACGTCGTTGCGCACGAGGTCGCCCACCACATCCAGAACCAGCTCGGTTACAGCGATCGCGTACATCGAGCGCGACAGCGACTCTCGAAGGAGCAAGCCAACCGAATGTCGGTCCGGCTCGAGCTCCAGGCCGACTACCTTGCCGGCGTCTGGGCCCATCATGCCCACAAGCGTGACAAGATCCTGGAAGCTGGGGATATCGAGGAGGGGCTACACGCCGCGCGCGCCATCGGCGACGACATGCTGCAGCGCCTCTCGCGCGGCCACGTCGTGCCGGAGAACTTCACACATGGCACCTCCGCACAGCGTGCGAAGTGGCTCCGGCAAGGTCTCGAAACGGGGGATGCATCGCGGCGCGCGCTGGATCAGCTGTTCGACCTGCGCTATGAGGATCTGTAAAGGCTCGTAGGGCGCAGTTGCGGTCCGGTTCACCTCGTTTGCCGTTGGACAATGTAAGATCCGCGGTGGCTGCAAAGCTGGCCTTACACTTTATTGAGCCAAGGAAGCCGCCAGAAGCCCTCTAACCACGCCGAGAAACCCGCGAACAGCGCGCTGTCGGCAGAATCGTCGCAAATCTAGCGAATCTCGGCCGCAGTGGCGGCGGGCTTGCTTTGCCTCCCTTCCCTCGAGAGGACTGTGACGGGAAGGACCTGGAAAATGCGCCTGGCATCACTCCAATCCCTCGTCGCGGCTGCCATCGTCACGCTGGTGACGCACCCAGCCGCCGCGGACCGATTCATCTTGCACGACGACAAAATCATCGAAGGGCGGGTCATCGAGAAAGACGAAACGTCGTTTCTCGTGCACACGGCCACCGGCATGCAGCGACTCGATCGCGATGACATCGCCAAGCGCAAGCGTGTGACGACACACTTCGAGCGCTACCTCAAGCGCGCCAAGAAACTGCGCCACGACAACTGGCAGGCACAGCTGAAGATCGCGCAATGGGCCCGACAGCGCAAACTACCGCTGCAGGCGCTCGTGCACTACGAACGCGTCCTCGAACTGCAACCGCACAACCACGATGCACAGACGGCCGTCAAGGAACTAGCGCCGCTACGCCCGCGCACCGCGACTGCCGATCCTAGCGACAAGGAAGGCGCCACCGCTCGGCGCCACAAGAACACGATCCGTATCACGCCCAAAGGCGATCAGGGAAGCGCGCAGGCGCGTGGTTTTCTCAAACAAGAGCTCGGACGCTTCCTGAAAGAGCTCGATGAACCGCTACAGCCACGAAGCGGCGACCGCTGCGAGTTCGAACTGGAGATCAAACTGGAGGCGAACTTCGTCAAGACCACGAAGTTCTACGGCAAGATCCCAATCTCGGACCGGTACGAAGGAACAGCGACGGTGCGTTTGTTTGCGGCAGGACAGCGCGACAAGCCACTATTGAAGCTGCGCCGTTTCCAACACCAAGCGGATCTTTCGACCAAGCTGGGCAAGGAGCGGGCGCTCGATCTCACGCGTCAGCAACTGCTGGAGGCGCTGCTCGTAAAGCTGAGCAAGCACAAGTTCTTTCGCGATCGCGGCGCGACACCGCGCAAGAGCCACGAGTAGAGGGGCGCTAGACCCGCTGAAACACGGAGTAGCGCATCTTCGCTTCCGGATCGTCCTCAGGAAAGTCCGCACCGCTGGTGCCACGATGCGAGACGGCGAGCGGGACTGCCGCGTGCTCGATGATCTGCGCTTCGTATTGGGCGCGCGTTTGATCCCAGCGGTGGAAGAAGCAGACCAAAGATCCGCCGACCGCGAGCAGCGGCCCGCACAGCCGCGCTAGCTTCGGGTAATCTTGGTGCAGCACGCGCTTCTTGCGGCGCCCGCGCGTCATCTCTGGCGGCGGATCCAACAGGATGCGGTCGAACTGCTGCCCTGCCCGAGACGCGCGAGGCAAGTGTGCGTAGACGTTGCCGCGCACGAAATTGCGAGCGTCGCAGGGTGCATCATTGAGCGCGTGGTTGATCCTGGCGACTTCGAGCATTGCCCCGCGCAAGTCGACGTGTACGACCTCGCGCGCGCCACCGACTGCGGCCGCCACACCCAAGCTACCGGTGTATGCAAACAGGTTCAGCACTCGTTGGTCGCGACTGTTGTCGATGAGCCAACGTCGCACCGGACGCGTGTCGAGAAACAGCCCTGTGCTCTCGCGATGAAATGGCTCCACGGAGAACCGGAGTCCGTTGTCCAACACCTCGATCGCTCGACTCGGCAACGGCTCTGCCAGCGCTGCTACGTCGAGCGCGGCAGGATGGGTCGATCGCCGGCGCTGCACCTTCACACCAATCCAGCGAAATGGATGGCACTCAGACAGCGTGGCCGCAATCTCTCGCGCCTCCACCCCACCCTGCAGGTCGACGCCCAACTCCCCCTTCGTCCGCACCAGGGCCGCGTCGCCGTAGCGCTCGATGTCGAGCCCCGGCAGCCCCTCGCTGTGGCCATGGAACACCCGGTAAGCAGTCGTATCGCCGCAGGCGTGCAGGTCAGCCCGACGCTCCCAAGCGGCTCTTATGTCACGGCAAAGCTGCGGCACGCAGGACTCCCTTTCGCCACCACCACGGCGGGAGCCAGAAAATAGGGGACTGCGCCTCGGGGTACCAGCGCCAGTATCGGCATTTGGCCGCTACCCAGCGCGAAAGTAGGGGTAGCCTTTCCCCGACCAGCCGCTACACTTCTCGCCGCTTGGATTCGGTACGCAAACCCCACTCTTGTTCGAGATCACCCCATGAGCCCCGACCTGATCCGCAACGTCGCGATCATCGCGCACGTCGACCACGGTAAGACCACTCTCGTTGATGGTCTCCTCTACCAATCCGGGATGTTTCGGAACGAGGATCTCGACAAGATGGCCGGGGGGCAGCACGGGCTGATCTTCGACTCGAACCCGCTCGAGCGAGAACGTGGAATCACGATCTTCAGCAAGAACTGCTCGCTGAACTACACGGCCAAAGATGGCAAGACCTACAAGATCAATCTCATCGATACTCCAGGTCACGCCGACTTTGGTGGCGAGGTCGAGCGCGTGCTGTCGATGGCAGACGGCGTGCTGCTGTTGGTCGACTCGTTCGAGGGGCCGATGCCGCAGACGCGATTCGTGCTGCAAAAGGCCCTCGAGCATGGCCTGCGACCGATCGTCGTCGTGAACAAGGTCGACCGTGGGGACGCGCGTCCGGATGCCGTCGTCAACGAAGTCTTCGACTTGCTCGTCGAGCTCAATGCCGACGACGAGATCTTGGACTTCCCAACTTTGTACGCGTCTGGGCGTGACGGCTGGGCCGTCACCGAGCTAACCGAGGGGCATGCACGAAACCTGCAGGCAGCGTACGAGACCATCATCGAGTACGTGCCGCCTCCCGTTGCTGACCGCGACGCGCCGCTGCAACTGCTGGTCACGACACTCGAATACTCCGACTACGTCGGAAGGATCGCGGTGGGCAAGCTGAAAGCGGGAGCAATCGCGGATGCGATGGACGTCGTCGTCCTCGATCGCGAAGGCAACCCTGGCAAACAGCGCGTACTACAAGTGCTCGGTTTCGAGGGTTTGGGAAAGAAGCGGGCGCATCGCATCGAGGCCGGCGATCTCTGCGCGGTCGTCGGATTGGACCCGATCGACATCGGCTGCACGATCTGCGACCCGAACGACCCGCAATCTGCAGGCAGCGTCGCGATCGACGAGCCGACGCTGCACATGACATTTCGCGTCAATAACAGTCCTTTCGCGGGTAAGGAAGGCGACTACGTCACCAGTCGCCAGATCAGCGAGCGCTTGGACAAAGAACTGCGAACGGACCTCGCCCTCCGCGTCACACCGGGGGATACCCCCGAGGAGTTCATGGTGTCGGGGCGCGGACTCATGCACCTGGGGATCTTGCTCGAAAACATGCGGCGAGAAGGCTACGAACTCGCCGTCGGCAAGCCTCGCGTAATCTACAAGGAGATCGACGGCAAGAAGTGCGAGCCGATCGAGACGCTTGTCGTCGAATGCCCCAACGAGTGCCAGAACGCGGTGATGAGCCTGATCGGTACCCGCCGCGCCGAGCTGACGAAGATGGACACGAAAGCGGACTCCGGTGGTTTCATTCACATGGAGTTCACGATTCCGGCTCGCGGCTTGATCGGACTGCGCACGCGCATGCTGACGGCAACGCAGGGCCGCGCAATCATGCACCACAACTTCCTCGCATATGAGCCGATCCGAGGAACAGTACCGCAGCGCAACGTTGGCGTGCTGATCTCGAGCGAACTTGGTACTTCGACGCCGTACGCTCTCGACGCGCTCTACGATCGGGGCACGTTCTTCATTCGCCCTGGCGATGCGGTCTATGAAGGGCAAATCGTCGGCGAGAACTGCAAGGACGGCGATCTCGTCGTCAACGTCGTACGCGCCAAGAAACTGACCAACGTGCGTGCGGCGGGGAAAGATGACTCGACTCAGGTGCGCCCGGTACGCGAGCTCTCGCTGGAGGCAGCGCTCGAGTACATCCAGGACGGCGAGTTCGTCGAGATCACGCCGAAGAACATTCGCCTGCGCAAGCGAGTGCTCAAGGAAGGCGACCGCCGTCGCGAACAACGCCGCGGCGAAGCGTCCTAACCCCCGCAGGAAGCCGCGAGAGCGCGGCCCACGGCCACGAGCACGTTTCCAGTCGGTATCCGCTTGACGGCCCCACCCGGCACGCTAGCATGGCACTGGGCTTAGTTTCTCAAATCCAGTTCGTCGCAGGCGAGTTGCGCTGCACCCACGTGTTCGTCGTGGGGTGTTTGCCGGGACCGCGCCAATGCATGCACTGTGACAGGTGCGTGGTCTTGGTAGTGAACCGCACCCGCACAACAAACTCTTGGGCCAGAGTTCTATCCAAGCGGTAGGGCATCATCGCGACTAACGATGTTCTTGACGCATCCTCGCTCTGCTACACAGCCGCAGTCGGACCGACTGCGTGAAGGGACGCGTTCATGAACCGTGCCCTACCGCTCTGCATCATTGTGGTGCAAGTGGGCATTTGCGCATCTGCGCTACCCGCCCAGAGTGTGTTCACCGAGGAGGCTTTCGCTCGGGGTCTCGTGCACAGCGCGCCGATCACACTCCCCCCCGCGCACTTTGGCTACGGGTTAGCGCTAGCAGACCTCGACAACGATTCCGATCTCGACGTCGCCCTGCTGGGACATGCTGCCGGCTTGGTAGCCCTGTTCGAGAACGACGGAGCGGGCAACTTCACCGACAGAACAGGCGGAGTCACGGCGCCAACGTCGTTCTACTACTCGGGAATCGCTGCCGCGGACTTCGACGCGGACGGCGACATCGACCTCTACGTGACGAACTGGGTCGGCGCCAACCTCCTGCTCGAGAATCTCGGTGGATTCCAGTTCAACGACATTGCTGCTACGGCCGGCGTCGCTGAACTCGGGCCGGGAACCGGCTGCGCCTGGGGTGACTACAACGGCGATGGTTGGTTGGATCTGTACGTGGTCAATCGTACGGGCCAGTTCGGGATACCCAGCGCAACGTACAACCCCAACGAACTGTACCGCAATCTCGGCAATGGCACGTTCGTAGCCGAGGGAGCGCTGCAAGGGGTCAACAACAGTCACTGGGGCTTCCAGGGGATCTTCTTCGACTACGATCGGGACGCCGACGTCGACCTCTATCTCTCCAACGACAAGGGCGCCGAGCCTCAGGGGTTCAATCGCCTGTGGCGCAACGATCAAGGAACGCTGACGGATGTTTCGATAGCCTCAGGAACGAACGTCGCTATCGACTCGATGGGGGCCGCGATCGGAGACGTGGATGGCAATGGGTTCTTCGACATCTACTTGACGAACACCGTCGAAGGCAACCCGCTGTTGATGAATCAAGGGGATGGCAGATTCGTCGACATGGCCGTCGCCACCGGGGTCATTGCCTACACTCCAGGCTGGGGCACTCACTTCTTCGATCATGACAACGATGCGTTCCTGGAACTCTATGTCGGCAACTGGGCAGCACGCGACTACATCTACGACTTCGACGGGCAGTTGACTGCCACGGAGGTCGGCATTCCCCTGGGTTTCACCAACTACATCGCGACACTATGCACGGCGATTGGCGATGTAGACGGCGATGGTGATATCGATCTGTTGCTACAGGGATACGGCGACCCGATCCGTCTGTACATGAACCCCCACAACGGTGCGCACAACTGGATCCAGCTGCAACTACAGGGGGATTGGCCCAACACCCAAGCGGTCGGCGCGACGATCGACTTGCTCGCGGGGGGGCGTGTGCAGGCAAGCACTGTGCTCGCCGGCTGCAGCTTCAAGAGCACATCGATGGCGACGCAGCACTTTGGGCTGGGTCTCGCGACGACGGTCGATTCGATCACCGTAACCTGGCCGGGTGGCGCAGTGACGAATCTCGTCGATGTCTCTCCCAATCAGAAGCTGGTCATCGAACAGACACCACTGATCGTCGACTGCAACGGAAACGGGGTCAACGACACGCTGGACGTAAGCAGCGGGTCGAGTAGCGATGCTAATAGTAACGGCGTCCCCGACGAGTGTGACGCGAGAATCGTGCGCGGCGATGCCGATGGCTCCGGTGCGGTCAACATCGCCGACGCGATCGCGCTGCTGCGTCATCTGTTCAGTGATCTAGCGCTCTTCTGCGGGACTGCGAGTGACGTCAACGATGACGGTACCCATACGCTGGGCGACGCGACCCAGCTGCTGACCTACTTGTTCACGCAGGGGCCACCTCCGCTACAGCCAGCGGCGGCTTGTGGATTGGATATGACGCCTGACAACCACGTGTGCAACGTTACGCGCAGCGGCTGTCCGTAGGCGTTTCTATATCGTTGCTACCCCCTAAGGGCAGCCGAACACCGGGAACGGCGCAGGCGGCTGCGGGCCGGAGCCGAAGAGGAACGTCAGTAGATAGACGGTATCGGCGACGTCAGTGCTGCCGTCACCATTCGCATCCGATTCGGCGAACGGTACCGGTGCCGGCCCCATGCTGAACAAGAACGCAAGTAGGTAGACAGGGTCGCCAATATTGACGATGCCGTCGTCGTTCACTTCGCCGCGAATGAACGGCGTCGGGCAGCCGCCGCTACTCTTCGTTGCCGACAGATTGACTGTCACGTTGCCCAGCCCCACTCCCCCCGCCAAACTGGGGTCATCGCGAGTCGCAAAGATCATGATCGCTGAATAGGATCCGTCTGGACCACTGTCGTCGAACGTCACCGAGTAGCTCTGCGGAAGACCCGTCACGAGACTCGCACTGAATCCGCCGTCGATCGAAAACCGAGCCGCGTCTGGACCGATGATGTTGACGGCCCAGACGTTCAGAGGCCCTTGCAAGAAGTCGTACCCTAGATTGTAGATCGAGAATGACTCGCTGGAGAAACCACCGGCGCCGTGCGTGCCAAAGTCCAACGGGCCAGTCGTCGTTTGCGTGGCTGGATCCAACGACGGTACGGCGTGGCGCAGCACGCTGCCGGTTACCGGCACTTGTTGCGTCCCAACATTCGAGTTGATCGTCACCTGTCCCGATAGCGATCCGGCGACCGCCGTGCTCATGCTGACCGTGTGACTGTTGCCGCCACCACCGGCTGCATCGTTGAAGGTACCAGCGGGCACCGTGACGCCAGCACTACCACTCAACGAATACGACAATCCATCAACGAAGCCGAATGTTCCCAAGTCACCGCTGTTGGAAACCGCCAAGGTCCCGCTCGTAGGTGCACCGACCAACACCGTCCCGAGGACGAGCGTCGTATCGTGCGTGATCTTGGCCGGTACTTGAAAATCGGCAATCACGGGGAGGTGGTCGGAGGCGCCATGCAACGCGTTCGCGACCGCCGCCCCTTCCGGAATCGTCGGCGAGTCGTTGATGTCGTCGTTGAAGTGCAAGCCATCGTTGCCGAACGTGCGGTAGGTACCGGGCACGTACGAAAAACCGTCGGTGTCGTTGAGAGCGCTGGAGACCAGCAGAAAATCGAAGCGATCGTCGATACCGCCGCCGGCCGCGCCACCCGGCGCACCAGCGTTGTTGTTGTGCGGTGACTGCGTATGTATCACAGCGAAAGCACTGTTGTTGTGCCACGTTCCCGGAGAGTTGATGGGATCGAATCCACGCCCCGTGTTGTCTGCTTGCGACCCGATCAACTGCTGATAGGAGGACTCACTGCTCGCGCGAATGTTGTAGTCGCCCGCGAAGATGATGTGGCTATCGGGAAACAGCGAATTCGAGTTGCTGCGAATCAGCTGCGTCGCCGTCAGTCGATCGGCCTGATCGCTGCCCGAAGATCCGGCCTTCAGATGCATACCATAGACATACAGAGTGACACCCGGATAGCCGACGAGGTTCAGGCGCCACCGATCGGTTTCGCGCGGCGAGGTGTTCACATCGATGTGCGAACCGGTGAAAGTCATGACCGTGCTGCGAAAGTAGAGCGCGTTGTTCGTTAGACTGCCATCCGTCGTGAACGTCGCGAACGAGTACCCGCCCGGGCCGCCAGGCGCATTCAACACGCTACTGAGGATCGTCAACGCAGCACTGAGGTCATCAACCTCTTGCAAGACAATGACGTCCGCATCAATTGCGTTGAACACCGTCTGCAGCTGCGAGATGCGCCCGCTTTGATAGTTCAAGACGTTGTAGGTCATGACACGGATACCCCACGACGGGGTGGTGGCCATCGCCATCATCAGCAGCACGAGGAGCGGCAGCAGCGAGGCGCAGACCCGCGACTGCAGCGGCATTTTCGACATCGGTGCCCGGGGCATGATCGGTCGTTTCTATTGGCGTGGTTGAAGTCAGCGTCCGCGCCAATTCTAGCAACCCCAAGCCGCGGCGGAAGGGCTGACTGCTGCAGACCCACAAATGCCGTTGGAAACAGCGCAGGCACGAAAAA